>NZ_JBSHBN010000005.1:856-56756 GCF_053612025.1 Kitasatospora sp. NPDC054768 | reverse complement strand
GGGGGTACCCGGTTGCGGCGCTTCTGCTCGTGCCACTCGTTGTGGCTCGCCCCACCGCCCCCCTGCACCAGCCGGCCGCGCCGCGCGGCCTCCGCGCTGCGCAGCAACTCGCGCTCGCCGCCGGTGCGGTGGAGCACCGCGGAGTGCCAGGGCGTGATCCAGGCGTCGGCCGCCGCCAGCAGCCGGATGCCGAACTTGGCCGCCCCGGACGGCTGCGGGTGGATGGAGAGCCGGACGGCGCGCGGGTGGTGCTCGGCGATCAACTCGCCCCAGGCGCGGCTGCGCTGGATCACGCCGTAGGCGCGGCGGCGGCACTCCCGCTGGAGGGCGGAGCGGGTGCCGGTGAAGCCGACGGTGTCCTCGGTGAGGAAGCGGGTGATGCCCCGGTAGAGCCGCAGGGTCTCCTCCTCGGTCAGCACCTGTTCGCGCAACTCCTCGACGCTCGGCGCGTACCGGGCGTGCACCCGGGCGCGCTTCTCGTCGTACGGGAGGTCGCCGAGGACGGCCCGCAGGTCGAAGGTGTCGAGGCGGGTCAGGCCCTCGCGGGCGATCATGGCGGTCAGGGCGTCCGAGTAGGCGTCTATGTGGTCGTCCGGGACGTTGATCAGGTCGCCGAAGATGTGCCCGTCCGAGCAGATCAGAATCCGGGCGCCGGGCGCGTACAGGCGGCCGATCTCGGCGCACAGCCCGTCGAGGAAGGTCAGTGACAGCCGTTCGCCCTCGTCCGGCAGGTGGCCGAGCACCTTCGCGGGGTTCGGCGACTTGCAGGGGAAGCCGGGCAGGGTCAGGACGATCGGTTCGCCGGCGGTGATGAAGTCCGCCAACTGGGCCAGCTGGAGCGGGAAGTGCTCCGGGTGGGCGTCGAACTCCGGGTCCGCGGCCCGGCGGTGCGGCAGCAGCAGACCGAGGACGCGGGTGGCGAGCCGCTCGGCCGAGGGGCGGTCCGAGGGGCGGTCCGCGGGGTCGGTGGCGGTGGCGACGGCGGTGGCAGGGGTGATGGCGGCAGGGGCGGTGCCGACGGGCGGCATGGGGGTCCTCCACGGAAGGTGGTGCGGTACGGCTTCGGGCGTCAGGTGTCGGGCTCCGGGCGGTCGGAGCCGGGGTGCGTGAGCGGGGGCGTGTGATCGGGGGCGTGTGATCGGGGGTGCGATGTGCCCCGGGGGTCAGCGGCGGTGGTCGTAGGCGACCGGCAGCCGGTTCACTCCGCGCGCCAGGACGGCGGGAACCCAGGCCAGGTCCGCCAGACCGTCGCCGGGCGCCTCGGCCGGGCGCAGGCCGGGCAGCCGGGTGAGCAGGGTGGCGAGGGCGACCTGGAGCTCGGCCCGGGCGAGTGCGGCGCCGGGGCAGTAGTGGATGCCGTGGCCGAAGGCCAGGTGGGCGTTGGGGGTGCGGTCCAGGTCGAGGCGGTCGGGATCGGGGAACTGCTCGTCGTCGCGGTTGGCGGCGCAGAGCGAGATGATCACGGAGTCGCCGGCCGGGACGACGGTGCCGAACAGGTCGCTGTCCTCGGCGAAGAACCGCCAGGTGGTGAGCTCGAACGCGGCGTCGTGGCGCAGCAGTTCCTCCATCGCCCGGGCGAGTCGGCCGGGCTCGTCGATGCCCTCGCGCAGCCGGGCGAGCTGCTCGGGGTGGCGCAGCAGGGTGACCAGCATGGTGGTGATCTGGTTGGTGACCGGCTCCTGCCCGGCGACCAGCAGCTGGAAGACCATCGAGTCGAGCTCCGCGCGGCTCAACTCGCCCGCGTCATGGGCGTGGACGAGCCGGCCCAGCAGGTCCTCCCGGGCCACCCAGCCGGGCTCCCGGAAGTCGACGCGCTTGCGGGCGACGACATCGGCGATGTACGTCTGGAGGCCGCGCAGCCGTGCCTCGTACGCCGGTCGGCCGGGGTCCTGCGGGCCGACCGGCTGGACCACCTTGCCCCAGTCCCGGTCGAAGCGCTCGGCCAACTCGGGCGGCAGGCCGATGACTTCGGAGAGCACCCGGAAGGGGTAGTGGGCCGCGAAGCCCGCCACCAGGTCCGCGCCGCCGGACTGCGGCAGTTCGTCCACCAGCGCGTCGGCCAGCTCCTGGAACCGGGGTCGAAGCGACTCCACCCGGCGCGGGGCGAAGGCGTCGAGCACGAGCCGGCGCATCGAGGTGTGCTTGGGCGGGTCCTGGTGGAGCAGATGGACCTGGAGCTGCGAGTGCTGCGGCTCGGGCATGATCGACGCGAGGCGGCGCCAATTGTCGTTGCCCAGGCTGTGGTTCTTGCCCAGGCGGGGGTCGTTGAGGGCCGCGTGGGCGGCCCGGTGGCCGGTGACCAGCCAGGCGTGGATGCCGCTCGGGAACTCCACCCGGTGCACCGGCCCGGCCTCGCGCATCCGCCGGTAGAGCGGGTACGGGTCGCGCTTGTACGCCGGGCCGTACAGCGGGACGGGGGAGGGGAGCCGGTCGTACCCGTACGGGCAGCGCGGGGCGTCGTCGTCGGCGGCCGGGGCGGTGGACGTTTCGGTGATCGTGTCGGGGCTCGTGTCGGTCATCTGAGGGGTCCTTCGATGCGGGGCGGTGCGGGGCGATGCGGTGTGTTGTGGCGTGCCGTGGGTGCGGGCGACGCGGGGCGGTGTCGTGCGGGGTGGTCAGGCCTCGGGGCGGCGGTGCAGGGCGAGCAGGGCGACGGCGGTGGCCGCGACCAGGGCGGCCAGGGCGATCCCGGCGCGCGTCCCGGTGGTGTCGTGGGGCGCGGCGAGAGCGGCGGCGGTGCCGAGGGCCGGGCCGAGCGCGAAGCCGAGGCTGCGGGCGAGTTGGACGGCGGAGCCGGCGGTGGCGAGCTTCCCGGGCGGGGAGGAGGTCATCACCAGGGCCTGGGTGGGGCCGCCGTTGAGGCCCATCCCGGCGCCGGCGAGGGCGAGTCGCGCGGCGATGTCGAGGGCGGACCAGCTCGGGTCCAGCGGGGCGAGCAGGGCCAGGCCGAGGGCGGTGACGGCGGCACCGGTGAGCGCGGTCGGGCGGGCGCCCCAGCGGTCGGCCAGCCGGCCGCCGACCCGGCCGGCCAGCACCATGCCGAGCGGGAACGCCAGCATGGTGAGTGCGGTGGCGGTGGCGCTCTCGCCCCGGGGTCCGCGCAGGTGCTGGGCGAGCAGGTAGTGGCAGGCCGCGAAGCCGGCGGCGAGGGCCAGCACCGAGGCGTTGGCCCCGGCGGTCCCGGCGGCCCGAAGCACCTCGGCCACCGGCCGGCCGCCCGGGCGGCGCAGCCAGAGCAGCACCAGCGGTACGGCGGGCAGGGCGAGCAGCAGCCACAGCGGCGTCCGTGGGGCCAGGGTGAGCCCGAGCAGGGTGGCGGCCACGGCGGCGCCGATCAGCGCGGCGTCGCCGAGCGAGGACCGGTCGGGCGGTCGCAGCCCGCCGCGGTGCGGGGCGTGGCGCCGCACGATCAGGACGGCGGCCAGGCAGACCGGCAGCTTGACGAGGAAGATCGCCCGCCAGCCCAGGTGGTCGAGCAGCAGCCCGCCGAGCACCGGCCCGGTGACGGCGCCGAGCGGACCGAGCGTCGCGGGCACGCTCATCGCCCGGCCGCGCAGCTCGGGCCGGACGGAGGTGGCGGCGAGCACCGGCATCAGGACGAAGAGCACGGCTCCGAAGGCGCCCTGGAACAGCCGTGCCGCGATCAGCCACCCGGCCCACGGGGCGCAGGCCGCCAGCACGCTGCACAGGGCGAAGCAGCCGACGGCGAGCAGCAGGGCCGAGCGGGTGCCGACCTGGTCCAGCCATCGCCCGGCGGGCAACAGCAGCGCGACGAGCGGGAGTTGGTACCCAAGGGCGGCCCACTGGGCGACCCCGGGGGAGACGTGCAGGCCGGCTGAGATGTCGGTGAGCGCGAGGTTGACCACGTTCATGTCGAGCATCGCGACGAAGGACAGCAGGCCGGCGGCCACCACCAGGCTCCAGCGGTCCACCGGCTCGCGCTGATCGTTCGTCAGATTTTGGGTGGTCGGGGGTGGTTGCACTGTCATGAAGTCCCTCCGTCTCCCGTGCTGCCGGACCGGACGCCGCCTCGGCGGCGGGGTCCGGTACAGCAGTCGGTGGCGCAGGGGATCCGGTTCCGAACACCTGGGGGATTTCTTGCGGGAGTGTGGTGCGGACGGCCGACGGGTGACAACTTTCAGCGGACAGATGACAGATTTCGAAATCTGTCATCTGTCCGCTGTCGGTTGTTCGCCGTCGGCTGCCGATCGTTCGCAGCCCGCCCGCCGACGGCCCGTCGTCCTCCCGCCGCTCAGCAGGCGGTCGCGAGTTCCCCGGCCTCGGCGGCGCGCAGGCGGGCCACCAGTTCCTCCCGGGCGCGGGCGACCCGGGAGCGGACCGTTCCGACGGGGCAGCCGGCGACCTCGGCCGCCTCGGCATAGCTCAGGCCGACCACCTGGGTCAGCACGAAGGCCTCCCGCCGCTGGGCGGGCACCCGGTCGAGCAGATCGCCGAGCGCGATGCCGTCCTCGAACCCGGCCGTCGGTGTGCCACTCTGCCGCTCCGCCGCTTCCTGCCAGTCCGGCAGTGCCGCGCAGCGGGGCCGGGCGGCGGCCATCCGGTACCGGTCGATCACCGCGCGCCGGGCGATCGACAGCAGCCAGGTCCGGGCCGAGGAGCGCCCCGCGAACGCGGGCAGGCCGCGCAGGGCGCGCAGGAAGGTCTCCTGAGCGAGGTCGTCGGCGGACTGCACGTCGGTCAGGTGGGCGACGAAGCGCCAGACGTCCCGCTGGGTCGCCCGGACGAAGGCCTCGACGTCGGCCGCCCGTCCGGAGCGGGCGGTCAGTGCCAGTGCGGTGAGCTGTTCGTCATCCACGGTGGCCCCCCACCCGGCCGGTCCCGGCATCACAGCCGTGCGGGACGATGGTCATATGAGATGCGCGCAGTTTCGGACAGCTCTGTCCGCCCGGCTCGACGGCGAACCGAGCGGTATGCCGGAGGCCCGGCTGGACAAGCACGTCGCGCGCTGCCACGGCTGCCGGGAGTGGCTGGCCCGGGCCGAACAGCTGCGCGCTCGGGTGCGGGCGGGCGCTGCCGACGGGCCCTCGCCCGAGTGGTCGGCCCGGCTGCTGGCCGGCCTCGGCGAGGACCGGCCGGGAGATCGTGCTCCGAACGGTCCGCAGGCCGTCGAGAGGTAGACGCGGCCACGGCGCCCGGAGGGGCGGGAACGGCGGGACGGGGGCGCCGGCCGGAGCCGGTGCGCCGTCGAAGTGAGGCATGGGAAGGTCCCGAGGGGAAGGCGGGGGTGGCACCGCGCAGCGCGGCACCGTCGGCGTCCGGGGGCAGCCGCGCGGCACGCCGGCCCTGAGGGGGCACGGCGGCGGACGCGGGCCCGCGCCCTGGCGGCACGACGACACAAAGGCTTGGCCGTACGGCAGGGCGACCTGCCCGTCGCGAGAGCCCCGATGGCCGGGAGGCGGCCGGGGTGAGAAGGGTGCGGCGGGCGCGTCAGCAGGCGAGGGCGAACGCCGGCGGCCCACGCCGGACCACAGCATGCGTGAGCAGCACCGACCGGGGCGGCCGGGCCCGGTCGTCGACTGGGCGGGGCGGTGCCGGGGCCCGGTGGCCGAAGGGGCGCGCGAACAGCGCCAGCAGCGGGAGCAGCAGGGCCCCCGCGACCACCGAGCCGAGCGCGCCGAGCAGTTCGAAGAGCCGGACCAGTGCCGCGTCGCCGCGCCAGAGCAGGAGCGCACACGCCAGCGCAGCGAGCACGTGGGCGGCGGTCATCCCCGGCGACATGCCGTGGGACATCCCGTGCGCCATGTCGTGCGCCGGTCCCTGCGTCGACCCGCCGACCAGAACCTGCGCCGCGTCGTACGACCCGTCACCGTGGAACGTTCCGTCCGGCATCGTGTGCGGCCCCGTGGGCATGCCGGTCGTGCCTGCCATCCCGGTCGTCCCGGACAGGTCGGGGTGCACGGCCGTCGGGCCCGGTGCCCCGTGGTGCGTTCCCGCCGTCGGCCGCAGGCTGCCGGTGAGCGGCGGGACGTCCGGGTCGATGCCGGCCATCCGTGCCAGCTCGACCGGGGAGAGCCCGCCGGGCGCCCGGTCCGGGTTGCAGAGCAGGAGGGCGGCCCAGTCCGTGGCGGCGAGTCGGCCGAGGCCGCCGCCCCCTCGGGAGAGCGCCCCGGCCTGTTCGAACAGCTGGTGCAGCGCGGTCTGCGCCACGACCATCCAGAGGCTGATCACCCCGAGTCCGCGCCGCTTTCCGGCGAGCAGCCAGGTCAGCCCGAGGACCGCCCCGAACCCACCGGCCAGCACCCTCGGCGAGACCCCGGGCCCGGCCATGGCGACGTGCGCGGTGGCGGCCATCGCTACGCACAGCGCGGCGAAGACCACGGCGCGCAGCAGGCGGATCCGGTCGGTCATCACGATGGCACTCATCGTCGCACCCACCCTGCCCGGCCCGTACCGCACCCTCCGGTCATGGCCGGTTCTGTGCCGTGAGACCATGCCCGGCCGCTCGCCCCGTGGCCCGCCGGACCGCCGCCCGGCCCGGCCCATCGGCCCGGCGCGCCGAACCGAGCCATCACTCGTACGACCATCGGGGCGGTTTGACAGCGCGCATTCCATACTCACTTAATGTGCAGCACCCAGTACGGTGCGTATCGGGACGACGTCGTTCAGAAGCAGGGAGGTCCGGCCTTGGAGACCCCGACGGATACCTCGGCGCCCATTGCCGACAGTGCCGAGTCCGCTGCCCCCACGGAGCCGACCGTCCCGCAGCAGGCGACGGCCCCGAGAGGGGCGGCGCCGACCGAGGCGGCTCCGGCCGAAGCCGAGGAACCCGCTGAGCGGGCCGAAGCCGCCGAGCCGGCCGCAACCGCCGAACCTGCTGAATCCGCCGCACCCGCCGAGGCGACCGAACCTGCCGAGCGCGCCGAGGCCGCCGAGCAGAACGAGGCCGCCGAACAGCCCGAGGCCGCTGCCCCCGCCGAACCCGCCGAGCAAACCGACTCGCCGGAGGCCGCCGACCCCGCCGCCCCCGCCGACTCGGCCGAGCCCTCCACTCCGCCCGGCTCCGCGGACGCGGCCGAGTCCCCCACCCTGGCCGAGGCCCTTGCCGCGCCCGGGTCCACAGACCTCGCCGACGCCCGCTTCTGGCAGTTGCCGGCCCCCGACCGCGCCGCCGCCTTCGCCGAGCTGCGCAGCCGCCCCGCCCCGGTGTTCTTCGGCGACCGCGCCTCCGGCCGGGGCTTCCACGCCCTGGTCCGCCACGCCGACGTGGTCGAGGCCAGTCGCACCCCCGCCGTCTTCCTCAGCGGTCCCGGCGTGACCACCCCCGTCCCGGCACGCTGGGTCCGGCTGCTGTTCGGCGACTCGATGGTCAACCTGGACGATCCCCGTCACGCCCAGCTGCGCCGGATCGTCTCGCGGGCGTTCACGCCGCGGCTGCTCGACCGGGTCGAGGAGGACGTCCGGCGGATCAGCACCGAGCTGGTCGACCGGATCGAGCGGGAGCGGCCGGAGGACTTCGTGACCGCGGTCGCCGCCGAGCTCCCGTTCCAGGTGATCTGCACCATGATGGGCATCCCGGAGCGGCCGCGCCGCACCATCCTCGACCTGGTCAACCGCACCTCCGAGGACATCGGGGTGGCCCGACCGCTGCGCCGCCGCCTGCGGGTGCCCGGGCGCGGGCTGCGGGCGCTCGCCCGGATGCAGGGCATCGTCGCCGGGATCGGCCGCCGGCGCCGACGCCGGCCGGAGGAGGACCTGATCTCCGCGCTGGTCACCGCCGACGTGGACGGCCGTCGGCTCACCGGGCGCGAGCTCGGCGCCTTCTTCAGCCTGCTGCTGGTCGCCGGGGTCGAGACCACCCGCAACGCGCTGGCCCACGGCCTGCACCTGCTGACCGTCCATCCCGAGCAGCGCGCCCTGCTGCTCGCCGACCTCGACGGGCTGCTCGGCGGCGCGGTGGACGAGATGGTCCGCCACTCCACGCCGATCATCCAGTTCAACCGGACCCTCGCCGTCGACCACGAACTGGGCGGACCCGGCGGATCGTTGCTGCGCGCGGGCGAGAAGGTCGCGCTGTTCTACGGCTCGGCCAACCGCGACGAGGAGGTCTTCCCCGACCCGGACGCCTTCGACATCACCCGCACGCCCAACCCCCACCTCGGCTTCGGCGGCGGCGGTCCGCACTACTGCCTCGGCGCGCACCTGGCCCGGCAGGAGATGACGGCGCTGTTCCGGGAGCTGTTCACCCGCCTGCCCGAGGTGCGGTCGGTCGGCGAGCCGCAGCTCGTGCCGTCCAGCTTCGACCACCGGGTCCGCTCGTTGCGCTTCACCTTCTGAGCCCCGGGCGACCCCGACCCGTCCGTCAGGTCGGCCTGGACCTTCAGGCCGACCTGGACCTTCGGGTCGACCTGGACCTTCGGCTCGACCCGAACCCTCCGATCGATTCGACCCCCTGGAGCGGCCGGCGCTCCCGCACCCGGCTAATCGGTCGCCTCCCAGACCGCGTGGTCGTGCGCGAACAGCACGCGGTGCGGCTCGTGCTCCGCCATCCGGTCGAGCCAGGCCCGGTACTCGGGCAGCGGTGCGGCCAGGCCCTCGCGCGCCGCCCGCCGGGCGAGCACCGCCTGCCCGTACTGGGAGGCGAAGTCGTACGCCTGCCCGGCCAGCAGGACCGGGCCGCCGCCCGGGCGGTCGATCAGCAGTGACTGGTGGCCCCCGGTGTGGCCGGGCGTGGGCAGCACCCGCACGCCCGGCCAGACCTCGGCCTCGCCGTCGAGCTCGCGGTACTCGGCGCCGGGGAAGTCGACCAGTGCGTCGATGGTGTACCCGCCGCGCCGGGCGGTGGCCAGCTCCTCCGCCTGGACCAGGACGGGGGTGCCGGCGAACAGCGGGTTGCCGCCGCAGTGGTCGAAGTGCAGGTGGCAGTTGACTACCAGGTCGATGTCGTCGACGGCGACCCCGGCCGCGGCGAGCGCCTCCGGCAGCGGGCGGCGGACCGGGCGGTAGTGTGCCTCGGTCTCCGGCTCGCCGCCACCGATCCCGGTGTCGAACAGCAGCAGCCCCTCCGGACGCCGGACCAGGTACGCGAGCACCGGCTCCACGCGCGGCTCCGGGCCGCCCGCCTCGGCGGCCGGCCGGACGATGTAGCCCAGGTCGAGACGGCGGATCACGCGCAATTCAGCCCCCATGTCGCAGTGCGTCGCTCTGCCCCCGTACGGACGGTCGCACGGGCCCCCGGTTCGCACCCTACCCGCCGACCGGCAGCCCCCGGTCGGCCTTCACCTGCTTCATCGTCAGGTGCGAGTTGACCTGCGCGATGCCCGGCAGACCGGAGAGCACGTCGGTGATGAAGCGCTCGTACGCGGCGATGTCGGCCACGGCGATCCGCAGTAGGTAGTCGGGCTCGCCGAACAGCCGGTGCGCCTCCACCACCTCCGGCAGTTCGGCCACCCGGCGCTCGAACTCGGCGACCGTCACCTGGTCCTCGTGACGCATGGTGATCGTCACGAAGGGCTGGAATCCGCGTCCGACCGCCGCGCCGTCCAGCACCGCCCGGTAGCCGCGGATCACGCCGTCCTGTTCCAGTTGGCGCACCCTGCGCAGGCAGGGGGAGGGGGTGAGGTCCACCCGGGAGGCCAGCTCGGTGTTGGTCAGGCGCCCGTCCTGCTGGAGCTCGCGGAGGATTCTGCGGTCGATTCGGTCCATGGCGCAACATTCTGCCAAAACGCGGCTCCGACCAGCGCGAAGTCGCCATCGCGTGCCAGCCCCGTCCGGCTACCTTCAGTGACCGCACCGGCTGCCGGGCCTTCCCGGCCCACCAACGGCGCACTCCGGTAGACCACCGGGAGCCCTCCGGCCGACCGCCGGAGCAACCCCGGCCGACCTGCCGGGACACCCCGGCCGACCCGCCGGGCCCACACCGCGACGAGCACGACAGGCCACGCCACGCCCATGGACACCCACGCCCTCCTCCTCTTCCTCGGAGTCGACCTGCTGCTGGTCTGCACCCCGGGCCCCGACTGGCTCTACATCGCCGCCCGAGGCCTCGGCCAGGGGCGCCGTGCCGCGCTGATCGCGGTCGGCGGGGTCTGCGCCGGGTACGCCGTCCACACCCTGCTCTCCAGCGCCGGCCTGGCCGCCGCCCTGCGCGCCGTCCCGGCCGCCCTGCCCGTGCTGCGCCTCACCGGCGCCGCTTACCTGCTGGTGCTGGCCGTCATGATGCTGCTGGCGCTGCGCAAGGGCGGGGGCGCCGCCGCCCTGGCCGCACCCAAGCCGCAGCCCACCGCGACGGTGCTGCGCCAGAGCATGCTGACCGCGCTGCTCAACCCCAAGGGCCTGCTGCTCTACCTCTCCCTGGTGCCGCAGTTCGTCGATCCGGGCGCCGCACTGCCGGTCGGCGGGCAGGTGCTCGCGCTCGGCTCGCTCAACGTGCTGGCCTGCGCGGTGGTGTACGGGCTGGTCGCGCACGCCAGCGGGCGGCTCGGCGGCCGGTTCGGCGGCACCCCGCAGGCGGCCCGCCGGATGACCGTGGTCTCGGCGGTCCTGCTGATGCTGGTGGCGGGCGTCACAGCGACCGCCTGAGAACCGGAGCACAATGCGGGGCATGACCGATCGTCCGTTGCCAGCAGGAACCACCGGAACCACCGGAACCACTGGAACCATGGGATCCACCAGACCCACAGGGCCCACGGAACCCACGGGACCCACCGGAACCCCCGGTGCCGTCGACGGCCCCACGGCCCATGCCTGGGACGCTCTCGGCGGCCCGCCCGAACTGCTGGAACGGGTGACCTTCCACGGGCCGGACGACGTCCTGCCCTCCGGCCTGCCGGTCCGCCGGCTCGCCCGTGCCACCGTGGCGGTCTGCTCGTTGGCCGCCGCCGAGCTCGCCGCCCACCGTGGCGGCGCGGCGGTCCCGGCCGTTCCCGCGGTCCGGGTCGACCAGGGCGCGGTCGCCACCGCCTTCGTCAGCGAGCGGCATCTGACGGTCGACGGCCGTACGCCCGTCACCTTCGCCCCGCATTCCGGCTTCTGGCGCACCGCCGACGGCTGGGTCCGCACCCACGCCAACTACCCGCACCACCGCACCCGGCTGCTCTCCGCGCTCGGCCTCGCCGCCGATGCCGGGCCCGAGCAGCTCGCCAAGACGCTCGGCGGACTGCCGGCCGAGCGGATCCAGGAGCGCGCGTACGAGGCGGGAGCGCTCGCGGTTGCCGTCGCGCCGGTGGGCCCGGCCGTGCACCCCCTCGTGGAGCGCCGGGACATCGGTGCCGCCGCCAGGACCGCGCCGGTCCGCCCGCTCGGCGAGGCTCCCGTGGACCGGCCCGCCGCCGGGATCCGGGTCCTCGACCTCACCCGGGTGATCGCCGGGCCGGTCGCCACCCGCACCCTCGCCCTGCTCGGTGCCGACGTCCTGCGCATCGACTCGCCCCGGCTGCCGGAGGCCGACGACGCCCACGCCGACACCGGCTTCGGCAAGCGCTCCACCCGGCTCGACCTCGCCGTGCCGGCCGACCGTGCGGTCTTCGAGGAACTGCTCACCACCGCCGACGTCGTCGTCACGGCCTACCGCCCCGGCGCCCTCGACGCCCACGGCCTCGGCCCCGACGCGCTGTTCGCCCGCCGCCCGGACCTGATCCTCGTCCAGCTCTGCGCCTGGGGCTGGACCGGCCCCTGGGCCGGACGGCGCGGCTTCGACAGCCTGGTCCAGGCGGGCGTCGGCATCGCCGCCCACGAGTCCGCCTGCGCCTCCGCCTCTGCCTCCGCCTCGGACTCCTCCTCGGACTCGGACTCAGCATCCGGCTCCGGGCACGAGGTCGCCCCTGGTGGCCGTCCCGGCGTGCTGCCCGCCCAGGCCCTCGACCACGGCACCGGCTACCTCATCGCCGCCGCCGTCCTGCGCGCCCTCACCGACCAGCGCACCCGCCGCCCCGGCGGCCGCCACCTGCGCTTCTCCCTCGCCGGCACGGCATCCTGGCTGCTGCACGGCATCGAACCGGAAACCCCGCAGGGGGCCTCGCCCGAGCCGTACGACCCCTCCCGGTGGCTGGTCGAGACCGACTCCGCGTACGGGCGGCTGCGCCACGCCCTGCCGCCGATCGGGTACGAGGGGGCGCCCGCCGACTGGTCGCGCCCGCCGGGGCGCTGGGGGACGGACGAACCGGTCTGGCTCTGACGGCCCCGGGCGAGCGCTGTCCGAGGCGTCTGACAGCATCGCCGTCATGACCGCACACGCCACCGACTACACCTGGTTCGAGGACCGCTACCCCGACCTGGGCGAGGCCTACTGCCTCACCCAGGTCCAGGGCCTCGCGGCCGACGAGCTGCTGCGCCGCTTCGACGCCCTGCCGGCGAGCGACGCCGTCGGCCTGACGGCGGTTATGGCCCGCTGGGACGCCTACCAGGACGGAGTGGACGAGGACGACGACGAGGAGGACGAGGAGGACGAGGAAGGGGCCGGCGGGGACGAGGGGGACGGGGAAGGGGCCGGCGGGGACGAGGGGGACGGGGAAGGGGCCGGCGGGGACGAGGGGGACGGGGCGCTGTTCGACCCCGCCGAGGACCGGCTGCTCGTCGCAGTCACCGAACTCGACGGCTGGGCCCTCGCGATCGAGCCGAACGGCTACCTCGGCGTCCTGGACACGGTGATCCCGCGGCTCGGCGAGGGCACCCGGCTGGTCTCGCACTTCCGCAACGTCAACGCCGTGGACCACTTCCACTGGTGGGAAAACGGCGTCCGGAGACTGCACTTCGAGCCGCTCTTCCCCGGTCAGCGGGACGGCTCGGACGCCGAAGCCCGCGGCATCCCCGAGCTGCTGACCGCCTGTGGCTTCGACCTGGAGACGGAGGAGTACGCGCAGCACACCGAGGCCGCGTTCGCACTCGCCGAGCGGCTGACCGACGTCCGGCTCACCCCGGAGCGGCTGGACGCCGCCACCTTCCGGATCGGCTACGCCCCGCGTCCGTGACACCCCGCGCCGGCGCCCCCGCGTCCGTGACACCCCGCGTCCGTGACGCGCCCTGCCGCGCTCGCGCCCCGGTCCAGCCGTGTGGCCGTGCCCCGGCGGGACACGGCCTCACGGCACCGGACGGAGGTCAGACCCCCGAGGGGATCTGCTTGGCCCGGCCGCGGACCTGGATCGCCGTCACGATCTCGACCAGGCCCAGGATCACCAGCCAGCACCCGGCCAGCACGGCCAGCGCGGTGATCGACCCGACCGGCCACACCATCAGCAGCACGCCGGCCAGGGTGTTGGCCGCGCCCGCGAAGGCCTGCCAGCCGCGGGCGGGCATCAGCGGGTCGGAGATCGCGGCGGCGAGCTGGGTGATGCCGCGGAACAGCCAGCCGATCCCGATCCAGATCGCGAGCAGCAGCAGCGACTGCGCCGCGCTGCGGAAGCAGAGCAGCCCCAGCAGGACGCAGATCGCACCGCTGATGAAGGCCAGCACCCGCAGCGCCGCGGTGGAGTGGGTGCCGAACGCGGCGATCAGCTGCACGATGCCGATCACCAGCAGGTAGAGGCCGAACAGCACGCCCACCACCAGGAGCGTCTCCTCGGGCCAGGCGAAGACCACGATCCCGAGGGCGAGCGAGGCGAGTCCGGCGACCAGCAGGACCTGCCAGGCGGCCTTGGCGAGCAGTCCGAGCGGGCCCTGGACCGGGCTGCCGTCGGGGGTGATGATCGGAGGGGCCACGGTGGCGTACTCCTCGGGCTGACGCCGGGCGACGGGTGACCGGTGTCCTGCCTGGTCGTGTGACGCAGGACGGGTGAGGTCGGGTCGGCCGGCTGACGGGCAGGGAACGAACCCCAGCATCTCCGCGCCACGGCCGGACCGCGCGTCGGATACGGCCGTTCGGGGGATCCGCCGCGGTCGCCGGAACGTCACCCTCCGGACACTTCCCGTCGATATCATCCGGCGGTATGACTTCTGAAGGGTGGGGGACCCCTCCGGTCGAGCCGATCAGCCAGCACTACATCGTCTGCGGGGGCAATGCGCTGGCCCATCGCCTGATCCTGGAACTCGTCGAGCACTACGAGGTCCCGGTCGTCGTCCTGGTCGCCGACCGGACCCGCGACCACGCGCCGCAGATCGAGCAGCTGTCCGGCGTCGCGGCGGTCGTGGAGTACGCCGGCATCACCGAGGAGGCGCTGCGCGCGGTGTCCATCGGCACCGCGCGCGGTCTCGCCCTGGTCGAGGGGAGCGACCAGGAGAACATCCACGCCGCGCTCAGCGCCCAGAACCACAACCCGGACATCCGCATCGTGTTCCGGATGTTCAACCAACGGCTCGGCGAGAACATCGAACGGCTGCTCAAGAACGGTGCCGCGCTCTCCGGTTCCGCCACCGCCGCCCCGGCCTTCGCCTCCGCGGCGCTCGGACGGCCCAACTCGGTGGAGATCGAGGGGCGTTACCTGCACATCGCGTTCGACGACGACATCACCTCCGACCGGATCTGCGTGGTCGCCGACCAGATCGACCGGCAGGACCTCGGCAGGATCCGACTGCTGCCCGAGCAGCAGGGCGACTCGGCCGAATTCGTCCGGCTCGCCAGCGAGTTCGGCGACGACGGGCCGATCCGACCCGGAGGCGTTCGGCGCGAACCGGCGCCCGCGGCCGAACCCGATCAGGAGGAGGAGCCGGGCGGCAGGGCGGCGCTCCAGGTGCTGCGGATCGAACCCCGGGAGCCGATCGACTGGAAGCGACGGCTGCGCTGGCGGCTGCTCGACACCATGCGCTTCTTCACCAGCGCCCGGATGCGGCTGGTGCTGCTCACCGCCCTCGCGGCGGTGCTGCTGGCCTTCGGGGTGCTCTGGTACCTCAACCGGAACTTCGGCTGGACCGTCTACATCGCGCTGCTCGACCTGGCCGGCGCGGCCCAGCCGGACCAGCTCTCCGACATCTCCTCCGGGACGGGCACCGGCGGGTTCTGGCAGCGGGTCGCACAGGTGGTGATCACCATCTGCGGGATCACCTTCGCGCCGGTGGCCACCGCGATCGCGGTGGAGGTCCTGGGCTCCGGGCGGCGCGGGCAGCCGCGCAACCCCGGGGCGGGCACCCGGGACCACGTGATCGTCGTCGGCCTCGGCAATGTCGGAACCCGCGTCGCGATCCAACTGCACGACATGGGCGTGCCGGTGGTCTGCATGGAGCGGGACCCGCAGGCCCGCGGCATCGCCGCCGTCCGGGCGCTGGGGATCCCGGTGGTGATGGGCGACGGTCCGTTCGAGCAGCAGCTGCGCCGGGCCCGGCTGAAGCACAGCCGGGCGCTGGTCGCCGTCAGCGGGGACGACGCCACCAACCTGGAGGCGGCCCTGGAGGCGCGCCACGGCAATCCCGACGTCCGGGTGGTGGTGCGGCTGTTCGAGGACGACTTCGCCAGTCACTTCTACAAGACGCTGGACAACGCGGCCTCCCGGTCGGTGTCCTACCTGGCCGCGCCCGCCTTCGCGGCGGCGCTGATGGGGCGCGAGGTGCGCGGGACGCTGTCGGTGCTCCGGCACGTGCTGCTGATCGCCGAGCTGAAGGTGGAGGACGGCAGTGGGCTGATCGGGCTGAACCGGCACGATCTGGAGGACCCGGGCGGCGTCCGGGTGATCGCCGTGCGCTTCGCCCACGGCGGGCAGCTGCTGTGGAACTTCCCGGACCGCACCCGGCAGCTCGCCCCGGGCGACGAGATCGTGGTCGCCGCCACCCGCAGTGGGCTCGCCCGGCTGAACACGGTGGCGGTGGAGGAGGACTGAGCGCGGCGGCCGGTCGCGAACGGCCTTCGGCGAACAGGCGACGGCTTTCGGAGGACGGATGACATCCGACAGATGACAGCGGACGGCTTTCAGTGGACAGAGTTCAGCGGACAGATTTCATCATCTGAAATCTGTCCGCTGCCCGTCGTCCGCGGCCTGTTGTCGCCTGCTGTCGCCTGCCGGACGGCCTCCGGTGTCAGCGGTTCTGGAACTCCGGCGGGCGCTTCTCGGCGAAGGCCGCCATGCCCTCCTTCTGGTCCGCCGTGGCGAAGGCCGCGTGGAAGAGCCGGCGCTCGAAGCGCACGCCCTCGGCGAGGGTCGTCTCGAAGGCGCGGTTGACGCTCTCCTTCATCATGATCGCGGCCGGGGTGGACATCGCCGCGATCGTCTCGGCGGTGGCGAGCGCCTCGGCGAGCAGCTGGTCCGCCGGGACGATCCGGGAGACCAGTCCGGCCCGCTCGGCCTCCTCGGCGCCCATCATCCGCCCGGTCAGGCACAGCTCCATGGCCTTCGCCTTGCCGACCGCCCGGGTCAGCCGCTGCGAGCCGCCGATGCCGGGGATCACCCCGAGCTTGATCTCCGGCTGTCCGAACTTCGCGGTGTCCGCCGCCAGCAGGATGTCGCACAGCATCGCCAGCTCGCACCCGCCGCCCAGTGCGAACCCGGCCACCGCCGCGACCACCGGCTTGCGCACGGCGCCGAGCCGGTCCCACGGACCCAGCCAGTCGTCCAGGTAGACGTCCGGGAACCGGTTGCCCTGCATCTCCTTGATGTCGGCGCCGGCCGCGAAGGCCTTCTCCGAGCCGGTGATCACCAGACAGCCGATCTCCGGGTCCCGGTCGAAGGCGGTCGCGGCGGCGACCACCTCGTTCATGAGCCGGGTGTTCAGCGCGTTGAGCGCCTTGGGCCGGTTGAGCGTGATCAGCCCCACCCGGCCCTTGCGCTCGACCAGGATCGTCTCGTAGGTCTCGGTCATCGCCGTCGACTCCCATTTCCGCTGCTCGGCGCCCGTGGGCGCGCCCTGACCACCCAACGATCTACGACGCGCCCCGCCTCGCGCCAGTCTTGGTATGCGAGACGCCGGTCACCAGGCGGTGGAGCGGGTGGACGCCGAGCCGTCAGAAGCGGACGCCGTAACGTTCCGCCGCCCGCCGTACGGTCTCCGCCTCGACCTCGCCCCGGCGGGCCAGTGCGGCCAGCGCCGCGACCGTCACCGACTCGGCGTCCACCCCGAAGTGTCGCCGCGCCGCCGTACGGCTGTCCGAGAGGCCGAAGCCGTCGGTGCCCAGCGAGGTCCAGTCCTGTTCCACCCAGGGGCTGATCTGGTCCGGCACCGCGCGCATCCAGTCGCTGACCGCCAGCACCGGCCCGGGCGCCCCGGCCAGCGCCCGGGTCACATAGGGGACGCGGGTGGCCCCGTCGGTGCCGGCCGCCGCCCGCGCCAGGTCGGCCGCGTCGCAGTCCAGCGCCTCCCGGCGCAGTTCCGTCCAGGAGGGGGCGGACCAGACGTCGGCCGCCACGCCCCACTCCTCGCCGAGCAGCCGCTGCGCCGCCAGCGCCCAGCGCACGGCGGTGCCGGAGGCGAGCAGTTGGAGTCGCGGCGGGTCGGCGGGCAGGGCGGCGGCGTCCGCCGTGCGGTAGCGGTAGAGGCCGTGCAGGATGCCGTCCGCGACCTCCTCGCCGGCCGGGAGCGCGGGCTGCCGGAGCGGCTCGTTGTAGACGGTGAGGTAGTAGAACACGTCCTCACCATGGGGGTGTTGCGCGCTGCTGCCGTACATCCGGCGCAGGCCCTCGCGGACGATCACGGCCACCTCGTAGCCGAACGCCGGGTCGTAGCAGAGTGCGGCCGGGTTGGTGGAGGCGATCAACTGGGACTGTCCGTCGGCGTGTTGCAGTCCTTCGCCGGTCATGGTGGTGCGTCCGGCGGTGGCGCCGATCAGGAAGCCGCGGCCCAACTGGTCGGCCAGCGCCCACATCTGGTCGGCGGTGCGCTGCCAGCCGAACATCGAGTAGAAGATGTAGAACGGGACGACCGGCTCGCCGTGGGTCGCGTACGCGGTCGCGGCGGCGGTCATCGAGGCCATCGAACCGGCCTCGGTGATGCCCTCGTTGAGGATCTGGCCGGTCGCCGACTCCTTGTAGTGGAGCAACTGGTCGCGGTCGACCGGGTCGTAGGTCTGCCCGAGCGGGGAGTAGATCCCGGCGGTCGGGAAGAGTGACTCCATGCCGAAGGTGCGCGCCTCGTCCGGGACGATCGGTACCCACCGGTGGCCGGACGCCTTGTCCCGCATCAGGTCCTTGACCAGCCGGACGAAGGCCATGGTGGTGGCGATCTCCTGGCTGCCGGAGCCCTTGAACAGCGTTTCGAAGGGCTTCGCGGGCGGGGTGGGCAGCGGGGCGAAGCGCACCCGGCGGGCGGGTGCCGGTCCGCCCAGTGCGGCGCGGCGACCGCGCAGGTAGCGGGCCTCCGGCGAGTTCGGGCCGGGATGGGCGTACGGGGGCAGTTCGTCGGCCAACGCGCTGTCCGGGATCGGGAGTTCGAGCAGGTCGCGCATGGCCCGGAACTCCGCTCCGGAGAGTTTCTTCATCTGGTGGTTGGCGTTGCGGGACTCGAAGCCGGGGCCGAGCGTCCAGCCCTTGACGGTCTGCACCAGCACCACCGTGGGCGCGCCCCGGTGCTCCAGCGCCGCGCGGTAGGCCGCGTACACCTTGCGCGGCTCGTGTCCGCCCCGGGAGGTGGCGACGGTCTCGATCAGCCGCCGGTCGTCCAGGGTGTCGGCGAGCAGCCGCAGTTCGGGCGAGCCGTGGAAGAGGTGCTCGCGGACGTACCCGGCGTCCGAGGCGGCATAGGTCTGGAACTGCCCGTCCGGCACCTCGCCCAGCCGGCGGACCAGCGCGCCCGTGGTGTCGCGGGCCAGCAGCTCGTCCCAGGCCTCGCCCCACAGCGACTTGACCACGTTCCAGCCGGCCGCCCGGAACCGGCGCTCCAGCTCCTGCACGATCTTGCCGTTGCCACGCACCGGCCCGTCCAGGCGCTGCAGGTTGCAGTTGACCACGAAGGTGAGGTTGTCCAGGTTCTCCCGGGCGGCCAGCGCGAGCGCGGCGGTGGACTCGGGTTCGTCCATCTCGCCGTCGCCGAGGAAGGCCCACACGTGCGAGCCGGAGGTGTCCTTGATCCCGCGTGCGCCCAAGTACCGGTTGAACCGGGCCTGGTGGATCGCCGAGAGCGGCCCGAGGCCCATCGAGACGGTCGGGAACTCCCAGAACCAGGGCAGCCTGCGCGGGTGCGGGTAGGAGGGCAGGCCGTCGCCGGCGGCCTCCTGGCGGAATCGGTCCAGCTGGGCCTCGGAGATCCGGCCCTCCAGGAACGCGCGGGCGTAGACGCCGGGGGCGGCGTGGCCCTGGACGTACAGCTGGTCGCCGGAGCCGTCGGCCTCCTTGCCGCGGAAGAAGTGCTGGAAGCCGACCTCGTACAGCCAGGCGGCGGAGGCGTAGGTGGCCATGTGCCCGCCCAGGCCGCCGCGGTGGTTGCCCCTGGTCACCATGGCGGCGGCGTTCCAGCGGTTCCAGGCGGTGATCCGGCGCTCCATCTCCTCGTCGCCGGGGAACTCCGGTTCGGCGGCGGTGGGGATGGTGTTGACGTACGGGGTGTCCAGCAGCGGAGGGACGTCGAGCCGCTGCAGTTCGGCGTGCTCGACGAGGCGGCGCAGCAGGTGGGCGGCGCGGTTCGGGCCGCCGAAGTCGCGGGCGGCGTCGAGGGACGCGCGCCACTCCGCGATCTCCTCGGGGTCTTGGTCGGGAAGCTGGTCGAGCTGGGACACGGGTGGTTCCCCTTCGTCGGTGCGCTTCAGAGGCTCATATTCCGTGATGCGGAATAGTATTCCTCTCCATGGAACTACTTGGACGGTAGGGAGCGAGAGAGCGGTGCGTCAACCGCTACTGGTGGGTAGTTTGAGCGATGATCGATCATCTCTGTACGAACTTTATGTGAGCGCGATGAGTCGGCACCCTGACGAGGGCGGGCTCAGTCGGAGCGTCGGCCGTCCTCGGGTCGACCGTCCTCGCGCCGGGCGTACTCCAGGACGTGCTCGGCCAGCAGCCGCCCGACCGCCGGGTCCTGCCGCCGGAAGGCCTCGATCAGCGGCCGGTGGTCGGCGGCGTTCTCGTGCAGCTCCGGCCGGACCTCGTGCAGCGACAGCACCGTCCACACCTCGACCCCGAGGCCCTCCCAGGTACGCAGCAGCGTCCCGTTGCCCGAGGCGGCCACGATCTCGCGGTGGAAGGCCACCCCGTGCCGGGCCTGGCCGAGCGCGTCGCCCGCCGCCGCGGCCGCCGCCATCCGCTCGGCGTGCCGCTCCAGGGCGGTGGTGTCGCCGGCCAGCCGGACCACCGCCGACTCTGCGGCCAGCCGCTCCAGTGCGGCCCGTACCTGGTAGACCTCGCGAAGCTCGGCCGGGCCGATCTCGCGCACCCGCACGCCCCGGTTGGGCTCGGCGTCGAGCAGCCCGAGCGTCTGGAGTGCGCGCAGCGCCTCGCGGACCGGTGCCTGGCTGACGTTCAACTCGGCGGCCAGGCGCCGCTCGACGATCCGGTCCCCGGGCTGCCAGCGGCCGTTCAGCAGGCCCTCCAGCAGCAGCCCGCGCACCTGCTCGCCCAGCGGCACCCGGGACAGCGGGTCGGTGTCCCCGGCCGGGGTCGGCGGCGGGACCGGGTGGTTCATGACGGGCTCCAGACGTGCCGGTGGAGGAGGGGCGGGGTTCAGGCCAGGCCCAGCTCGTCGCCCTCGCGCGGGGCGAAGAAGCGGGCGACGTCCGCCTCCGTCACCTCGGCGAGCGTGCGGGGCTTCCACTGGGGGTTGCGGTCCTTGTCGACCACCTGCGCGCGGATGCCCTCGACCATGTCGTGGCCCTCCAGTACGGCGCAGGAGATCCGGTACTCCTGGTCGAGCACGGCCTCCAGCGAAGGGAGCGTGCGGGCGCGACGCAGCGCGGCCAGGGTGGTCTTGACGGCGGTGGGGGAGTTCGCCAGGAGGGCGACGGCGGCCTCCTTCGCCTCCGGGACGCCGGAGTTCAGCAGCCGGTCGACGATCTCCTCGACCGTGTCGGCTGCGTAGCAGGCGTCGATCCAGGTGCGCCGGTCGGCCAGTGCGGCGGGCGGTGCGGGCTCGGCGTGCGCGGCGACGAGGGCGGCGACGAGGGCGGCGACCTCGCTGCTGCTGCTCCCGCTCGCCGCGGCGGTGCCCCGGCTCAGGGCGTCGAGCAGGTCCGGGATGCGCGCCGAGGGTACGAAGTGGTCCGCGAATCCGCAGAGCAGGGCGTCGCCCGGGCCCATCGAGGCGGCGGTGAGCCCGAGGTGGGTGCCCAACTCGCCCGGGGCGTGGGCGAGCAGCCGGCTCCCGCCGACGTCCGGGGCGATGCCGATCCGGGTCTCGGGCATCGCGACGGTGGACCGCTCGGTCACGATCCGCACCGCGCCGTGGGCGGAGACGCCGACGCCGCCGCCCATGGTGATGCCGTCCATCACCGCGACGTACGGCTTCGGGTAGCGGGCGATCAGGGCGTTCAGCCGGTACTCGTCGCGGAAGAACGCCCGGGTGCCTGCTCCGCCCGCCTTGGCGTCGTCGTGCATCGCGCGGATGTCGCCGCCCGCGCACAGTCCGCGCTCGCCCGCGCCGGTCAGGACGACGGCGCGTATCCGGTCGTCCCCGGCCCAGTCGTCCAGGGCGGTGCGCAGGGCGGTGACCATGCCGTGGGTCAGCGAGTTGAGCGCCCTCGGGCGGTTCAGCACGAGCCGTCCGACACCGCCGTCCAGGAAGGCCTGGACCTCCGTCACCTCTGCGCTCATCGGGCCCGCTCCCGTCCCTCGGTGATGTCGACGCCGTTCGGTGTCCGCCGGGCCCGGTCGCGGCCCGTCGGCGCCCCGCCCGTCGGCGTCCGTTGCCGTCGTCCGCCGTTCGTTCCCGCCGGAATCCTGGCGTCCACCGTACCGGGGGTCGGGAGGCGTTCCGATCACCGGGCCGGGCCGGGCAAGGGCGAACAAGGGTGGGCGGGGAGGTTCGGGAGGGCCGGGAGGTTCGGGGCGCGGCCGGGGGCCGGGGTTCAGGGCCAGGCGCGCAGGGCGAGTTCGGCGGTGCGGGCCAGGTCGGCGGCGGTGGCGCCGTCCCGGGCCTGCTGGGACATGCCCTGGAGGACCGTGCCGAGGTATCCCGCCAGCGCCTTCGGATCGGCGTCGGGCGGCAGTTCGCCGTCCTGCCGGGCCTGGTGCAGCCGGGCCTCGAAGGTCCGCAGGTTCGCGTTGCGCAGCTCGCGCAGCCGCTCCTGGACGCCGGCGTCCTGCGGGGCGACGTTGGTGGCGGCGGAGATCACCAGGCAGCCGGCCGGATGGGACGGGTCGGGGTAGATGGCGGCGGCCTCGCGCAGGATGCGGGCGAAGGCACCGTACGCGGTGGGCTCCTCGGCCAGCGCGACGGTCGCGAACGCGCCGACGGGCGAGCGGCCGTACTGGCGAACCACCTCCTCGAACAGTGAGCGCTTGTCGCCGAAGGCCGCGTACAGGCTGCCGGGGCGGATGCCCATGGCGGTGGTGAGGTCGGAGACGGAGGTGGCGTCGTAGCCGAGCTGCCAGAACAGCCGGGTGGCCGCGGCCAGGGCCTCGGCGCGGTCGAAGGCCGGCGGGCGGCCGCGCCGGGGGCGGGGTGGGGCGTCGGGTGCCGCGCCTGCGGGTGCCGCCTTCGCGGGTGTCCCGGTCGTCTGCTGTGCCTCGCTCATGCCCCAAATTTTAGAGCAGTCGCTCAAGAAGTGTGTGCTAGCGTCTTTCTTGAGCGATGACTCAATAATTATCGGATACGGCGAGAGGGGACTCGGCCATGGGTGCGGGCACGTACGGACTTCAGGGCAAGGTGGCGCTGGTCACGGGCGGCAGCAGGGGGATCGGCCGGGCCATCGCCCGGCGGCTGGGGCGGGACGGTGCCACCGTCGCCGTCGGCTATGCCCGGGACGGGGCCGCGGCGGAGGAGGTGGTGGCGGACATCCGGGCCGACGGCGGGCGGGCGTTCGCGCTGCGCGCCGAACTCGGCCGGCACGGCGACGCGGCCGCGCTCTGGGCGGCCTTCGACGCCGGGATCGGAGCGCACGCCCCGGACGGCGGCGTCGACATCATCGTGAACAACGCCGGGATCGGGCGCAGTTCGGACCTCGAAGCGCTGACCGAGGAGGGCTTCGACGAGGTGTTCGCGGTCAACGTCCGGGCGCCGTTCTTCGTGGTGCAGCACGGACTGAAGCGGCTGCGGGACGGCGGCCGGATCATCAACGTCTCCAGCGGGGCCGCCCGGTTGGCGATGCCCGAGATCATCGCCTACGGCGCGACCAAGGGGGCGCTGGACACCTTCACCCTCAACCTCGCCAAGCAGCTCGGCCCGCGCGGGATCACCGTGAACTCGGTCGCGCCCGGCATCGTGGACACCGACGTCAACGCCGGCTGGCTGCGGGGCAACCCGGAGGCGGAGGCGTACGCGGCCTCGGTGGCCGCGCTCGGCAGGGTCGGGCAGCCGGAGGACATCGCGGACATCGTCGCCTTCCTCGCCTCCGACGACGCTCGCTGGGTGACCGGGCGGATCGTCGACGCCACGGGCGGAGCCGGGCTCTAGACGGAGGTGGGCGAACGGGAAACGGATGACAGCTGACAGATGATGAAATCTGTCAGCTGTCATCCGTCATCCGTGATCCGTCATCGGTGATCTGTTGTCCGTGGTCGGGTTCGGCGTGGCTCCCCGGCCTCCGGTCCGGGCCCTCAGCCCCGAACCCGCCCGGTGACCTCGCCGAACCCGACCACGGTGCCGTCCGGCCCGGGCGCGGTGGCGGTGATGGTCACCTCGTCGCCGTCCTCCAGGAACGTCCGGGTCGTCCCGTCCGGGAGCTTCAGCGGCTCCTCGCCGTTCCAGGTCAGCTCGATCAGCGCGCCCCGGGTGTCCCGCTCCGGCCCGCTGACCGTGCCGGAGGCGAACAGGTCGCCGGTGCGCAGCGAAGCACCGTTGACGGTCATGTGGGTCAGCTGCTGCTGCGCCGTCCAGTACATGGTGGCGAACGGCGGCCGGGAGACCGGGTGCCCGTTCAGCCGGACCTCCATCGCCAGGTCCAGGCCCCACGGCTCGCCGCCCCGGTCGTCCAGGTACGCCAGCGGCTCGACGTCGCGCTCCGGCGGCGTGACCCGGGCGTGCTCCAGGGCCTCCAGCGGGACGATCCACGGCGAGATCGAGGTCGCGAAGGACTTGCCGAGGAACGGGCCGAGCGGCACGTACTCCCAGGCCTGGATGTCGCGCGCCGACCAGTCGTTGAGCAGGCAGACGCCGAACACGTGCTCGCGGAAGTCGTCCAGCACGACCGGGCGGCCCAGCTCCGACGGCGCGCCGACGACGAAGCCGACCTCGGCCTCGATGTCGAGCCGGCGCGACGGCCCGAAGGTCGGCGCGGCGTCTGCGGGCGCCTTGCGCTGCCCGAACGGCCGCACCACCGGCGTGCCGGAGACCACGACCGTGCCCGCCCGCCCGTGGTAACCGATCGGCAGGTGCTTCCAGTTGGGGGTGAGCGGCTCCGAGCCGGGGCGGAAGATCCGGCCCAGGTTGGTGGCGTGGTGCTCCGAGGCGTAGAAGTCGACGTAGTCGGCGACCTCGAACGGCAGGTGCAGCTCCACCTCGTCGGCCGGCAGCAGCGCCGGCGACAGCGCCTCGCGGAAGGACTCGTCGGTGAGCCAGGTGATGAGGTCCGCCCGTACCCGGGTCCAGACCGGACGCCCCGCCGCCATCAGCGGGTTGAGCGAGTCCGCGTCCAGCAGCACCGACGGCGCGCCGGCCGCGCGGGCGGCCGCCCCGGCGTCCAGCACGAAGTCCCCGACGCGCACGCCGATCCGGCGCCGCCCGGGCCGGTCGGCGGCGGTGAAGACGCCGTACGGCAGGTTGTGCACGCCGAACGGCGAGTCCTGGGCGCTGGCGAGCCAGCTGCTGGGGCTGCTGGGGGTGGTGCTCAACGGTCCTCCTGGTGCAGTGGACTGGGCGACGACAGCAGGCCGAGCGCGGCCAGGTCGCCCAGGGGCTCGGCGATGCTACAGGTGCCGAACGCGGTGAACGAGTTGCGGATCACCGTAACCTGACGATCCGTCAGTGCGCGCACCGCCTTGGCCAGCACCTCGCCGTCACGCTCCGCCAGCACCGCCGCGGCCGCCGTCCGGTCGGTCTCCTGCGCGGCCAGCAGCACGTTCAGGAAGCCGTGGTGCTCGAACCCGGTCTCCGGGTCGGTGTGCCGGACGGCGTTGTGCAGCCCGGCCGTGCACTTGTACGGCAGCCCGCGCCGCGCGCAGCCGGTGAGGAAGGAGGCCAGCTCGTCCTCGTCCGGGAACGCCTCGGCGACCAGCCCGCCGGTGCGGAACTTCGCCCGGTACGGGCTGTCCACCAGCACGTCCAGGACGGCGTCCAGTCCGTCCCCGCGCAGGAGTTCGCGCGGCAGCTCGACGGCGGCCGGGACGTCCGGTGGCAGCAGCCGGTCCAGCGCGGCCACCGCCTCGGCGGCGTCCCGGGTGGCCAGCTCGACGCCGGCCAGCTCGAACGGCGCGGCGGCGGCGAGCGCCGGGGCGAGTTCGGTGCTGCCCCCCGGCAGCACCAGCCCGACCTTGAGCGGCCGGCCGCCCGCCGCCACCGCGCCGTCCGCCGCCACCGCGCCGTCCGCCCCCGCTGCGCGCCTCTGGGCCGCGGCGGTCTCCGGGGAGTGCGCGACCGCCGCGGCCAACTCGCCCAGTCGGCCCGCCCCGCAGAGGAGCGGGCCGACCGCCTCGGCGTACCAGGCCGCGCGGTGCAGCCGGTGCGCGGGCACCGCGTCGACGATCGGCAGGTTCCCCGGCGGGAACACCGCCGCGTCGTCGAACAGTCCGTGGAACAGCTCGGGGATCACGCCCCCCGGCGGCAGCGTGTTCATCGCCCGGGCCCCCGACCGGCCCAGGTCCAGGCGTAGTTCGCGTCCTCACTGGCCCGGCCGCCCTCGCCCAGCTCCAGGGGGCGGAAGGTGTCCACCATGACGGCCAGCTCGTCGAAGAACTCCGCACCGATGCTGCGCTCGTACGCCCCGGGCTGCGGACCGTGGGTGTGCCCGCCCGGGTGCAGCGAGATCGAGCCCTGGCCGATGCCGGAGCCCTTGCGGGCCGCGTAGTCGCCGCCGCAGTAGAACATGACCTCGTCGCTGTCCACGTTGGCGTGGTAGTACGGCACCGGGATCGCCAGCGGGTGGTAGTCCACCTTGCGCGGAACGAAGTTGCAGATCACGAAGCCGTTGCCCTCGAAGACCTGGTGGGCCGGCGGCGGCTGGTGGATCCGGCCGGTGATCGGCTCGAAGTCCTTGATGTTGAAGGCGTACGGGTACAGGCAGCCGTCCCAGCCGACCACGTCGAAGGGGTGGTGCGGCACGGTGTAGCGGGTGCCCGCGACCCCGTTCGGGCCACGGTGCTTGACCAGCACGTCGACGTCCCCGGGGGCGTCGACGACCAGCGGGCCGACCGGTCCGCGGAAGTCCCGCTCGCAGTACGGCGCGTGCTCCAGCAGCTGCCCGTACTTCGACAGGTAGCGCTTGACCGGGGTGATGTGGCTGTTCGCCTCGATGCAGTACGCGCGCAGCGGCTCGTCCCCGGCCGGCACCCAGCGGTGGGTGGTGGCGCGCGGGATGATCACGTAGTCGCCCTGGCCGACCTCGATCGAGCCGAACACCGTCTCGACCGTGCCGGAGCCGGACTCCACGTACACGCACTCGTCGCCGAGCCCGTTGCGGTAGAGCTCGCTCGGGGCCCCGGCGGCGACGTACGAGATCCGGACGTCGCCGTTGCCGAGGACCAGCCGGCGGCCGCCGACGACGTCCGCGGACTTCCAGTCCTGGTCCGCGAACAGCTCGTGCAGCTTGAGGTGCCGGGGGAGGAGCGGGTGGTTGGGCACCGTGGACTGGTCCGGCAGCTCCCAGGGCACCGCGTTGACCACCGCCGAGGGGATGCCCCGGTGGTAGAGCAGCGAGGAATCCGAGGAGAACCCCTCCTCGCCCATCAACTCCTCGTAGTACAGCCCGCCTTCGGGAGTGCGGTGCTGGGTGTGCCGCTTGGGCGGGATGCTGCCCAGCTGCCGGTAGTACGCCATCTCCGTGGTCCTCCTCGACCGTCTGGCAGAGATCCGTGTTCGTCAGAGCTCGTCGGAGCCCGCCGAAGGCCCGCTCGTCGGAGCCGGTCGGAGGCCGGCCCGTCGGAGGCCGGCCCGCCGGGAACCGGCCCGCCGGAGCCGTCGGACGCTCACAGGTTGCCGCGTCGGTCCTGCTCGCGCTCGATGGACTCGAAGAGCGCCTTGAAGTTGCCCTTGCCGAAGCCGAGCGAACCGTGCCGCTCGATGAACTCGTAGAAGACGGTGGGGCGGTCGCCGACCGGCTTGGTGAAGATCTGCAGCAGGTAGCCGTCCTCGTCGCGGTCGACCAGGATGCCGCGCTTCTTCAGCTCCTCGATCGGCACGCGCACCTTGCCGATCCGCTCGCGCAGCTCCGGGTCGTCGTAGTACGCGTCGGGGGTGTTGAGGAACTCCACGCCACGCGAGCGCAGCACGTCGACGGTGGTGAGGATGTCGTTGGTGGCGAGCGCCATGTGCTGGCAGCCGGGGCCGGTGTAGAACTCCAGGTACTCGTCGATCTGGGACTTCTTCTTGGCGACGGCCGGCTCGTTGAGCGGGAACTTCACCCGGTGGTTGCCGCTGGCGACGACCTTGGACATCAGCGCGGAGTACTCGGTGGCGATGTCGTCGCCGACGAACTCGGCCATGTTCACGAAGCCCATGACGCGGTTGTAGAACGACACCCATTCGTCCATCCGGCCGAGCTCGACGTTGCCGACGGCGTGGTCGAGGGCCTGGAAGAGGCGCTTGGGCGAGCCCTCGGGGTGGGTCACCCTGCTCGCAGCGACGACGTAGCCCGGCAGGTACGGGCCGTGGTAGCGGGAGCGGTCGATCAGGGTGTGGCGGGTCTCGCCGTAGGTGGCGATGGCCGCGCGGCGCACGGTGCCGTTCTCGTCCGAGACGTCGTTCGGCTCCTCCAGCACGGTGGCGCCGGACGCGCGGGCGTGCTCGATGCACTTGTCCACGTCCGGGACCTCCAGGGCGAGGTCGACGACGCCGTCGCCGTGGCGGCGGTGGTGGTCCAGCAGCGGGCTGCCCGGCTGGACACCGCCCTTGATCACGAAGCGGCAGGAGCCGGAGCGGAGCACGTACGCCTTGCGGTCCCGACGGCCGGTCTCCGGGCCGGAGTAGGCGACCAGCTCCATGCCGAAGACGACCTGGTAGAAATGGGCCGTCTGGGTGGCGTTGCCGACCACGAAGACGACCGCGTCCTGGGCCGTCACGGGGAACGGGTCGGCGGCGGCGTCGTGCTCGACGAGGCCGACGAGGCGGCGCAGCTGGTCGGCGTCAAGACCGGCCTCGCGCTCCTCGGGGGTCAGCTCAAGGGCGTGGGTCTGCGGGGTCATCGCTCGTTCCTCCACTTCGGGCCTCGCCGTCGAGGCTTCCGCTGGATCGCGACCGCACCGCGTACGGGTGGGCGGTGTGGTTGCGGAGAGCTTGCTCCTGTCGGGGTGGTTGGGCAACAGGTCGGATTTTGACTGCTCAATGTGTACAAGCTGATCAGAAAATCCCGCTGTCGGCTGCGCAAAATGTGCTGCTGACCGGGGACGATGCCCGAAGTCTGCGCAATGGGACGGTCACGTACTTCCGGGGCCGACGGGGCGGGGGAGGTGGCGGAGGAACCAGTCCGAGGCCAGCTCGGCGACCCGGTCCAGCGTCCCCGGTTCCTCGAACAGGTGGCTCGCGTGCGGCACCACCGCGAGCCCGGTCTCGCAGCGCAGCCGGCTCCGGGCCCGCCGGTTGAGGTCGAGCACGGTGGGGTCCAGGGAGCCGACGACGAGCAGCGTCGGAGCGCGGACCCGGGCCAGCGTGTCGGGCGCGGCGAGGTCCGGGCGACCGCCCCGGGAGACCACGGCGCGCACCGCCGGGCCCAGCTCGGCGGCGGTGTGCAGCGCGGCCGCGGCGCCGGTGCTCGCGCCGAACAGCCCGAGCGGCAGGCCCAGCGTCTCGGGCACGGCGGCGTCCGGGCCGCTCTGTGCCGCGCCCAGCCGCCGGGCGACGGCGGTCAGCCGGCCGCCCAGCAGCGCCACGTCGAACACGTTCCGCCGGTCGGGCTCCTCGGCCTCGGTGAGCAGGTCGAACAGCAGCGTGGCCAGCCCGGTGCGGTTCAGGTACTCGGCGACGTGCCGGTTGCGCGGGCTGTGCCGGCCGCTGCCGCTGCCGTGCGCGAAGACGACGACCCCGCGCGCGCCGGCCGGGACGGTCAGCCGGCCCGCGAGGCGGACCCCGGCGACGGGCAGCGGCAGCTCGCGGTCGACCCCGGCGGAGGCCGCGGGCGGGTCGCCGCCGGCCTCGGTCAGCAGCCGCAGCACCTCCTCGTCCCCGGTCTGCGTGAAGTCGGCGTAGAACTCGCCGATCGCGTAGAACGGGGACGGCGTGTCGACGCAGACCATCTCGTCGGCGACCTCGTCGAGCCGCTCGGCCCAGTCCGCGGGCGCGACCGGCACCGCCAGCACCACCCGGGCGGCGCCCCGCTCCCGGACGATCCGGCAGGCCGCCCGGGCGGTGGACCCGGTGGCGATGCCGTCGTCCACCACGACCACCGTGCGTCCGCGCAGATCGGCGGGCGGCCGGTCGCCCCGGTAGCGGCGGGCCCGGCGCGCCAGCTCGGCGCGCTCGCGCCGCTCCACCTCGGCCAGTTGCTCGTCGGTGACCGCGGAGAACCGGATGACCTGGTCGTTCAGCACCCGGACGCCGCCCTCGCCGATCGCCCCCATGCCGAGCTCCGGCTGGTAGGGCACGCCGAGCTTGCGGATCACGCAGATGTCCAGCGGCGCGCCGAGCACTGCGGCGACCTCGGCGGCCACCGGTACGCCGCCCCTCGGCAGCGCCACGATCACGGTGTCGGGGCCGGCCAGGTGGCCCAGGCGGGCGGCCAGCCGACGGCCCGCCTCGGTGCGGTCGGCGAAGCGGGTGAAGTGGGTTCCGGTGACGTGCATGACACGGCCTCCGGTTCCACCGTACGTCGTTCCGGTCGGCGCGGGGCGTTCGCGGGAGGGGGCGTCCGGGTGCGTGCGCAGGTCACCGCGCGGGGCGGCGCGCGGGGGTGGGAACCGGTCCGGACCAGGAGGGAGCAGGACGGAATCGCGGGTCGGGACGGTGGGCGGGGACCGCAGGTGGGGCGGGCCGGGACGGTGTCGGGATCGGACCGGGATCCAGGCCGGGATCGGGCCGGGAACCGGGGCGGGATCAGGTCGGGATCGGGCCGGGAGCCGGACAGGACGACACCCCCGTGTGGCCGGGACAGCGGGCGGCGCACCGTGGATCGCAGAGGCGGACCGCAGAGCCCGCTCGCGACCGGAAGGAGCCCGTCATGTCGGGCACCGTCATCACCGACCTGCGCCGCCGAGGCGCCGTCGACCCCGGCCGCCTGCTCGCCGGACCGCTGCGTGGTGTCGGCCTGCAACGACTCGACCCGGGCCACCGCACCGAGCTGGCCGCCGACGGCATCGAGCACGCGCTCTACGTCACCGCCGGCTCCGGGCTCGCCGAACTGCCCGAGGGCGCCGTGCACCCGGACCACCCGGAGCGCGCCGACGCCGGCCTGCCGCTGGTCGAGGGCACCGCGGTCGTGCTGCCGCTCGGTTCGCGGACCGTCCTGACCGCCGGGACGGCCGGGCTGGAGTACTTCCATGCCCTGCTCACCGTCCCCGCTCCCTCCGTCCACCGCTCCGAAGCCTCTCCCGAAGAAGGTGACCCCAGGTGATCGTCACCACCGACACCGGCGCGGCCATGGTCGTCATCGGCCCGAACGGCGAGCGCGTACGGATCCGCTCCCTCGCCCGGAGCCCGATGCTCGCCACTGCCTGCGAGGCCTTCGACCACCTGCGGCTGAGCCCGGGCGCCCACCACGTCCTCCCGGGCCGGCCTGACACCGAGACCGTCCTGCACGTGCTGCGCGGCGCCGCCGTCGTCGGCCGACTGTCCGACGAACCGGATCACTTGGCCTCCGAGGGAGACCTGCTGCTGGCCCGCCGCGGCCGCGCCCTGCACTTGGAAGCCGGGCCGCTCGGCGCGGAACTGCTCTGCCTGACACTCGCCGTTCCCCGACACACCGCCGGCACCCGGGCCGCCCTGGCCCGGCGCCGTGCCGCCCGCCGCGACCGGCCCTGACCGGGGCTGGTCGGCCCTGACAGGCGCTGACCGGCGCTGACCGGCGCTGCCAATCCTGCCTGTCCTCCAATTCCCTTGGAGGTGACCACTCGTGATCCTCGTCCCCGCTGCCGTCCCCCGCACCGCGCCCGCGTTCCAGCGGCTGATCGATCCGGAGCAGCGGCCGGCCGTCCGCGCCGGACTCACCGTCGAGGCGCTGCCGCCGGGCGTCCGGATCGAGCAACTCCCGTACGAATCGGTCGAGTCGGTGACCGTGGTGCTCTCCGGTCGGCTGTTCGCGGCCGGCCGGATCCTCTCCCCGGGCGAGGCGCTGCACCACCGCCCCGGAACCTCCTGCCGGATCTCCGCCGTCCGAGGCACGCCGACCACCGTGCTCACGGTCAGGCCCGTTCCGCCCCGGGCCGCCATCCCGGCCCAGCGGTCGGACTCCGCGCCCGCCGCGAGCCGGCGGCAGGTGGAGGTGGGCACCGCGCGGCTCGACCCGTGCGGAACCTGCGGACCGTACACGGACCGGGCCGCCGACGCCTTCCTGGTGGTTCTCACCGGGGCCGCGGCCTTCCTCGGAGAGCTGGGTGAAGTCCTGTTGCTCTCCGGCGACTTGGTCTACGTCCGGGCGGGGGAGCGGTACGGCCTGCGGGCCGGCCGGCGCGGACCGGTCACCGCCGTGCTGGGCCGCGTCGGCGCACCCGGCGCCGCTCTGGGGCCGGAATGGGACGGCCGGCCCGTGCGCTCGGGGCAGACCGGTCCGCAGGGTTGAGACCGGAGCGCTCGACCGTGATCGGTCACGCGAAAGGAAGGCCGACGGGCCGGCGTCCGCGCGTGCGGACGCCGGCCCGCGGCGTGTACCGGGTGAGGATCCGGTTTCGACGGCCCGGTGTCCCGGGCGGCCGGGGCCCGGTCTCGAATCCCGTCCCGACGTGAGCCGGAGCGGTCGGGCCCCGGCTCCTCCCGGCTCCTCCCGGCTCCTCCCTGCCCGTCCCGGCCCTTCCCGGCCCGTTCCCGCCCCGACACGCTGAGGACTTCACGAGCACGTCACGGAAAGTCACGCGATCGCCGCTGATAGTGTCGGCCGGGTGGATGAAGAACAGCCGTTGGCGCCTGTGGATCCGGGTGGCACTCCGGCCGTCCGTGTGCTGATCGTCGACGACCACCCCCTCTTCCGGGAGGGGCTCAGGGCGGCACTGGAGAGCGCCGAGGGTGTCCTCGTGGTCGCCGAGGCCGAGCGGGTCGCCGATGTCCCGGAGGCGGTCGCCCGGTGCCGCCCGAGCGTGGTGATCATGGACCTCTCGCTGCCCGACGGCTCCGGGCTGGAGGCCGTCCGGCAGCTCGCCACCCAGGAGGCGCCGCCGCCGGTGCTGATGCTGACCATGTCGGACGACGACGGAAACCTGCTCGCGGCCCTCCAGGCCGGCGCGCGCGGCTACCTGGTCAAGGGAGCGGGGCGGGAGGAGGTGCTGCACGCGGTGCGGACGGTCGCGGCGGGCGGCGCGGTGTTCGGCGGCGAGGTGGCGGGACGGATCACCGTCCTGCTGGCCGGGGCGAAGATGCGCGAGGCGGGACAGCTCTTCCCCGAACTCACCGCCCGGGAGGCCGAGGTGCTGGACCTGGTCGCGCGCGGGCTGGACAACCGGCGGATCGCCCGGGAGCTGGTGGTCGCGGAGAAGACCGTCCGCAACCACATCACCCACATCTTCGAGAAGCTGCACGTCGCGACGCGCGCCGAGGCGGTCGCCCGGGCCCGCGACATGGGTCTCGGCGACGACCGGGCCACCCCGGAGAGGTGAACCGGGTGTCGTGAGCGGGGAGCTGTGAACCGGGGGTGCCGGTCCGCCGACCGGCACCCCCGGAGTCCTGCCGTCCCCGCCCTACGGCTGCATCCCGCTCACGGCCGCATCTCGTACGCGCCGGAGAGCGACTCGACCTGCGTCCACACCCGCGCGTCCCGCGCCGGGTCGGCGACCGGGCGACGCACGTTCGCGAGTGCCCAGGCGGCCTGCTGCTCGGTGGCCGAGGCCTTGCCGTGCAGCTCGGTGGCGTGCGCGGAGAAGTCGCGGACCAGCGCGTCGAAGACCCGGTCCAGCACGTCGCCGCCGTGCTCGGAGGCGGCCAGACCGGTCAGCTCGGCCTGCTCCAGCACCAGCTGGCCGTAGACGATCAGCGCGAACAGCTGGCCGATCTCCAGCAGGAAATCCAGGTCGGCCTGCTGCTCCTTGCTCGGCGCGTTCTGGAGCAGCAACTCGCAGAAGCCGTCGGCCTGTTCGCGGAAGCGGGCGACATTGGGCAGCTCGGCGTGGCGGTCGTAGGCGGTGCGCCAGTCGTGGAAGCGGATCGCGCCGAGGCCGCGGGCCGGGCCCTGCCGGAACAGGAAGGCGTCGTCGGCGGCGTCCACGCGGCTCGGCACCGGGGCGTAGTCGGCCGGGGCGAACAGGTAGTTGCCCATGAACTTGAGGATCAGCGCCAGGTTGACGTGGACGGTGCCCTCCAGCTTCGGCAGGCCGCGGATGTCCTTCGCGGCCTTGTCGAAGTAGGTGTCCGCCTCGAAGCCCTTGGCGGCGATGACGTCCCACATCAGGTCGATGACCTTCTCGCCCTCGGTGGTGACCTTCATCTTGGTCATAGGGTTGAACAGCAGGTAGCGGCGGTCCTCGGGGGAGGCGCTGCGGAAGTAGTCCACCGCCCGGGCACTGAACAGCTTCATCGCCACCAGGCGGACGTAGGCGTCGGTCAACTCCCGCTTGACGTGCGGGAAGTCGGTGACCCGCTTGCCGTACAGCACCCGGTTGTGGGCGTGCGTGACGGCCTCGTACATCGCGTGCTCGCAGATGCCGATCGAGGCGGTGCAGAGGTTGAACTTGCCGACGTTGACGGTGTTGAGCGCGGCGTCGAAGGCGGCCTGGCCGGTGTGCAGCACGTCCTCGGCGCGCACCGGGTAGTCCTCCAGGCGGAACTCGCTGACGTACATCTGCGCGTTCACCACGTTCTTGACCAGGTGGTACGCGTCGTGGCGGCTGTCGGCGGCGAAGAAGACGTAGCCCTCCGGGCCCTCGACGTCCGAGCGGCGGCCGAACACCGAGACCAGGCCGGCCACGTTGCCGTTGCCGATGTAGTACTTCGAGCCGGTCGCGGTGAAGCCGCCCTCGCCGTCCGGGGTGAGGATCATGTCGGTGGAGTAGATGTCGGCGCCGTGGGTGCGCTCGGAGAGGCCGAAGGCCATCACGTGGCCGTCCGCGAGGAGCTGGGCGGCGCGGGCGCGGACGGCCTCGTTTTCGCTCTGCCAGACCGGGCCGAGGCCCAGGATGGTGACCTGCCAGGTGTACCAGTAGCCGAGGCCGTAGAAGCCGAGGATCTCGTTCAGCTCGGCGATCCGCGCGGTGTCCCAGCGCTTGTCGGGGTCGGCCGCGGCGGGGGTCAGGAACTCCGCGAAGAGGCCCTCCTTCGCGGCGAAGTCCAGGAAGTCGGCGTACCAGCTGCGGTCGATGTAGGTGTCGATCAGCGCCTTCTTGCCGCGGGACTCGAACCAGTCCACCGTCGCGCGCAGCAGTCGGCGGGTCGGCTCGTCGAACTGTGCGGGGTCGTAGTTGCGCGGGTTGAAGAGCATCGAGGGGCTCCCGGGGGTCGAGGGTGTGAAGAGGGCGGGTGACAGGGTTCGGGCGATAGGAGTCGGGTGACAGATTTCAAACTCTGTTAGTTGTCATCCGTCGGCCGTCATCTGTCAGTCGTCAGTCGTCATCCGTCGGTCGCCGTCCGCCGTCGGCGGAGAGGCGGCGCAGGGTGGCGAGCACGTCGTCGAGCCAGGCGAGGGTCATCCGCTCGTACTCGATGCCGCCGCGCAGCACCACGTGCTGCAGCTGCTCGTGCGCATCGAGTGCGGTGGTGTCGGGGAAGTCGCGCTGCTCGCCGTGCAGGTAGCGGGCGAGCAGGGCGGCATGGCTCTCGCGGTGCCGTTCCACCTCGGAGACCAGCGCGGCCGGGTCGTCGAAGGCGGCGGCCCGGATCTTGACCGCGAGTTCGTGCCGGACGGTCTCCGGCTCGACCGGTTCGCGCAGCCAGCCGGCCAGCGCGGCCCGTCCGGCCCCGGCCGCCGAGTAGACCTTTTTGTCCGGGCGCCCGCCCTGGGGGACCTCCTGCGCGGCCACCCAGCCGTCCGCCTCCATCCGCCGCAGCACCCGGTAGATCTGCTGGTGGGTGGCGGTCCAGAAGCGTCCGATCGAGCGGTCGAAGCGCCGGGCCAGCTCGTAGCCGGAGCCGGGCTGCTCCAGCAGCGAGACGAGGATCGCGTGCTCCAGTGCCATGGCCCGCATCCTGCTATGCAACGAGTTGCATAGGCAATGGCGGCCCGGACGGTTGAGACGCAGGTCACCGGCGTGACCGGATGGTTATCGGTCATTCCGGACTATCGGGTGCAAAACCTTGGATAAGCGCCAGAATGGGTACGGGGCAAGCGCCTTACCGGTTCCGACCACAGGAGGTGGTATCGGTGGCAACCCATATCCCGACGACGGGCATGGAGCACCATCCGGACATCGTCGAACTCCGCGAACGCTACGAGCGGGTCACCTCGACCCCCCGCGCCCAGGGCGTCGAAGCCCTGGCCGTCCTGGCCGGTCTCTTCCTGGCGGCATCGCCATGGATCGTCGGCTTCACCGCGTACAGCACCCTGACCGTGACCTGCCTGATCGTGGGTCTGGCCTACACGGCCCTGATGGCCGGCTACGGATCGGCCTACGAACGCACCCACGCCCGGGCCTGGGCGGCCGCTGCGCTCGGTGTCTGGACGATCATCTCCCCGTGGGTCGTCTCCGGGTCCGTCGCGCACGGCAAGAACATCGTGACCTGCATCATCGTGGGCGCCGTGATGTTCCTGCTCGGCCTCGCGGCGATCTCGATGGCGACCATGACGTCGAACGGGGCGTCGATGCGGCGCGGCCGGGCCGGCCGCGCGAAGGGCTGATCTTCCCCGCAGCCCGTGACCGGGGCGCGGAGGGCGCGAGTGCCCCCCGCGCCCCGGCGCGAGCCCGAGGCGCGAACACCCAAGGCGCGCCCGAGGCGTGACCCGGGCGCGGGCCCGGCACGTTCCGGCCCGATTTCGACCCGGCTCCGACCCGGCTCCGACCCGCTAGGGGTGGGTCATCCGCAGCACGTCCAGAGCCTCGTCCAGCTGCTCCTCGGTGAGCCTGCCCTGCTCGACGTAGCCGCGCTCCAGAACCACCTGACGGATCGTCTTGCGTTCGGCCAGCGACTGCTTGGCGACCTTCGCGGCCTCCTCGTATCCGATGTAGCGGTTCAGCGGGGTCACCACCGAGGGCGAGGACTCCGCGTACTCCCGGGCCCGGTCCACGTTGGCGGTGATTCCGTCCACCGTCCGGTCGGCCAGCAGCCGGGCACTGTTGGCGAGCAGCCGCACCGACTCCAGGACGTTGCGGGCGATCACCGGGAGCATCACGTTCAGCTCGAAGTTGCCGCTCGCGCCCGCCAGCGTGACCGTCGCGTCGTTGCCCACCACCTGGGCGGCGACCATCAGCACCACCTCGGGCAACACCGGGTTCACCTTGCCCGGCATGATCGACGAACCGGGCTGGAGGTCCGGCAGGTTGATCTCGCCGAGCCCGGTGCGCGGCCCGGAGCCCATCCACCGCAGGTCGTTCGCGATCTTCGTGAAGCCCACCGCCACCGTGCGCAGCTGACCGCTCAACTCGACCAGGGCGTCCCGCGCGCCCTGCGCCTCGAAGTGGTTCCTGGCCTCGGTCAGCGGCAGGTCGGTGGCGCGGGCGACCTCCGCGATGACGGCCGCCGGGAAACCGGGCGGGGTGTTGATGCCGGTGCCCACCGCCGTCCCGCCGAGCGGGAGTTCGGCCACCCGGGGCAGGGTGGCCAGCAGTCGCTCCCGCCCGTGCCGCACCTGGGCCGCGTAGCCTCCGAACTCCTGGCCGAGCGTGACGGGCGTGGCGTCCATCAGGTGGGTGCGGCCCGACTTGACCACCCGGGCGAACTCGGCGGCCTTGCGCTCCAGCGACTCCGCGAGGTGCTCCAGCGCCGGGACCAGGTCATGGGTGACGGCGGCGGTCGCGGCGATGTGGATCGAGGACGGGAAGACGTCGTTGGACGACTGGCTGGCGTTGACGTGGTCGTTCGGATGGACCGGTCGGCCCAACCGCTCCCCGGCCAGGGTGGCGATCACCTCGTTGGTGTTCATGTTGGACGAGGTGCCCGAGCCGGTCTGGAACACGTCCACCGGGAACTGGTCGTCCCAGCGCCCCTCCGCGACCTCCTCGGCGGCGGCCGCGATCGCCTCCGCCGTCTCCTCGTCCAGCACCCCGAGCCGGGCGTTCACCCGGGCCGCGGCGGCCTTGATCCGGGCCAGTGCGGCGATGTGCGCCCGCTCCAGCCGCTGGCCGGACACCGGGAAGTTCTCCACCGCCCGCTGCGTCTGCGCCTGCCACTTCGCGTCGGCCGGCACCCGGACCTCGCCCATCGAGTCGTGCTCGATCCGGTACTCCTGCGCCTTCTCCTGCTCGCCACCCATCGCGCGCTGCACCTCCTGTACGGGCCCGACCGGCCCGGAACGGATCTTCGGTCAGCACAGCCGCGAACGAGGCCCGGGTATTTCCGGTCGGGGTGATCCGGTTCCGTTCCGTTCCGTTCCGTTCCGTTTCGGTACGGGGCCGGTGCCCGCGGCCGGTGCGGCCCGGTTTCCGGCCCCGGCTCGGCTCCTACCGGCGGGGCAGCTCGGCGCGGACCAGCTCGCCCGGGCCGGTACCGGCCTGGACGACGAGCTCGCCGCCCGGGGCCCAGACGCCGGAGCCGCCCGAGCTGTCCGGGTACTCGCCGGTCGCCCCGGCACAGGTCGCGAGCACGCACCACACCCCGTGGGCGGCGGCCCGGTCGCGGACGTGGCCGTCCCGGCGCTCCGCCTGGGCGGTGCCGGGCCCGTAGAGGGTGGAGGCGACGTAGGCGTCGATGCCGAGCGCGGCGGTCTCCTCGGCGTGCGCCGGGTCGGCGGCGTCCGCGCAGACGGCGAGGCCGAGTCGCAGGCCGTCCAGCTCCAGGACGACGGGCTTCCCGCCGGGGGCGAAGCGCTCGACCTCGGCGCCGTGCAGGCGCATCTTCCGGTAGGCGACCTCGGCGCCCTGCCCGGTGACCACCAGCGTGGCGATGGACTCGCGCCCGTCGGCCTCGGTGACGGGCGCCCCGACCAGGGCGACGGCGCCGGTCGCGGCGCAGGCGGCCACCAGCGGCGCGAGCCGGGCGTCCGCCGGGTCGACGGCCGGTGCGGTCAGGTCGTAGCCGGTCAGCGACAGCTCGGGGAACACCACCAGCCGGGTGCCCGCCTTCCGCACCGCCTCGGCGTGCAGGGCGACGTTCTCGGACACGGTGTCCGGACGGCCGGCGGCGGCGCAGACGGGCTGGGCGACGGCGACGGTCAGGGCTCCGCGGGCGGGCGGGTTCGCGGACGGGGCGGAGGCCGAGTCCGTAGCCGAGTCCGGTCGCGAGTCCGCGGGCGAGTCGGCGTGCGAGGACTCGGGTGAGGGCGTGGACGAGGGCATGGCGGAGCCTCCGGCTGGCGGGGTGGGGCGGGGTGGCGTGGGGTGATCGTGATCAACCGTGACCGTGATCAACCTATGCGCCCGCCGAGGAGGTGGGCAACGGAGCCGGGACGAGGAGCGGTGCAGGTGGACGGGGCTCCCGGGGCCGATCGGGCCGATCTCACTCGAAGGAGTGAGATCCCCGGCGGGTGCTTCAAACTGCCGTGCGCCCCTTCATACGCTCCAGACCGGGCCGGGCGGACTCCGGCCGGACCCGGATCGGCGCAGCTCGGCCCGGGGGACCAGGACGAGGGGGCGGACGGACGGATGACCACAGGACACGGCCCGATGGGCGGAACGGGTGACGGAGCGGTACGGGAGGGGACGACCCCACTGAATGTCCCGGTGGACGCCGCGACGGACGCTCCGGCGAAGACCTCGGCGAAGACCGCCCCCGGTGGTCTCACCCGGCGGCAGCTGCTGGGTGCGTCGGCGGCGCTCGGCGGTGCGGCCTGGCTGCTGCGCGGCACCATCGGCCCGGACAGCGCCGAGGCCGCCGCGCCCGTACCACCCGCGCTGCCCTCCGGCACCGAGCTCTACCAGCGGGTCTTCCAGAACTGGTCCGGCGAGATCCGCACCGACCAGCTGTGGACCTGCGCGCCCCGCACCCCCGAGGAGGTCCCGGCCCTCGCCGACTGGGCGCACGCCAACGGCTGGCGGCTGCGCGCCACCGGGTACCGGCACACCTGGGCACCGCTCACCGTCGCCGCCGGGACCCCGGAGAGCGCCAGGGTGCTGCTGGTGGACACCAGTCGGCACCTCACCGCCATCGGCGCCGACTCGCCCGACACCGTCCGGGTGCAGACCGGCGCCACCATGGAGGCCCTGCTCGCCCACCTCGCCGACCGCGGTCTCGGCCTGACCGCCTGCCCGGCCCCCGGCGAGATCACCGTAGGCGGTGTACTCGCCATCGGCGGCCACGGCACCGCTGTCCCGGCCGCAGGGGAGGTGCGACCGGAGGGGCACGGCTACGGATCGGTCAGCAACCAGGTCGTCCGGCTCACCGCCGTCGTCCTCGACCCGGCCACCGGCCGCTACACGCTGCGGACCTTCGACCGCTCCGAGGCCGACAGCGCCGCCTTCCTGGTCCACCTCGGCCGAGCCTTCCTGACCGAGGTGGTGCTGCGGGCCGGCGCCGACCGGCCGCTGCGCTGCGTCAGCCGACTCGACATCCCGGCGAGCGAGCTCTTCGCCCGCCCCGGGGCCGGAACGGGAACCGGAACAGGCGCCGGCACCGGGGCCGGTGCGGGTACCGGCGGGGGCGGGGGGCTCGGCGGAGTGCTCGGGGGAGTGCTGGGCGGTGTCCTCGGCGGTGTCCTCGGGAGCGGAGGAGGCCCGCGCACCCTCGCCGACTTCGTGGAACGCGACGGTCGGGTAGAGGCGATCTGGTTCGCCTACACCGAGTACCCCTGGCTCAAGACCTGGAGCGTCACCCCGAGCAAGCCGCTCGCCTCCCTGTCCGTCGACCACCCGTACAACTACCCGTTCTCGGACAGCCTTCCGGAACCGGTCGCCCGGCTCGCCGGCGAGATCGTCACCGGCGCCTGGGCCTCGGCCCCGCTGTTCGGCCAACTCCAGTACCTGGTCACGAAGGTGGGACTCACCGGTGACATCACCGAAGTCCTGCTCTCCGGCGCCCTGCTGCGCCGACTGCTCAGCGGCGAGGTGCTCACCCACCTGCTCGCGGGCGGACTGCGGTCCGACCTCTGGGGACCCTCGCGCACCCTGCTCCAGTACGTCCGCCCGACCACCCTGCGAGTCACCGCCAACGGCTACGCGATCCTCCTCAAGCGAGCCGACCTCCAATGGGCGGTGAGTGAATTCGCCGCCTACTACCGGGAGTTGCTTGCCTCCTACCAGGCCCGGGGCGAGTTCCCGGTGAACGGCGCGGTGGAGATCCGGGTCACTGGCCTGGACGACCCGGCCTCCTGCGGCGTCCCCGGCGCCCGGCCCCCGCTGCTGTCCGCGCTGCGACCGCGCGCCGACCGCCCGGAGTGGGACACGGCCGTCTGGCTGGACGTCCTCGCCTTCCCCGGCACCCCCGGACTGGAGCGCTTCGCGCGGGAGTTGGAGCAGTGGCTGCTGCGCACCTTCGACGGCTCCCGGGCGGGCCTGCGGGTCGAGTGGTCCAAGGGCTGGGCGTACACCGACGCCGCCGCCTGGTCCGACCCCGACCTGCTCGGCCGGGTCGTTCCGGACAGTCTGCGGGCTGGCGGCGGGCCCGGCTGGGACGAGGCGGTCGCCGTCCTGGACCGCCACGACCCGCACCGGGTCTTCGGAAACCCTTTCCTGGACGGGCTGTTGAAGTAGGAGGCGCCTTCCTGTCGGTCCCGACGAGTCGTCATATGTGCTCCATGACGATTACCGCGAGGGTGTCCGGAGCCAGGGCGCGGAAGACGTGCGGAGTGTCGCCCGGGTAGCTCACGTAGTCGCCCGGGCCCAGCTCCACCGGTGCCTCCGTCGGCCCGACCAGCGCCCGCCCGGCACCGATCAGCACGTGCTCGACGGTGCCGGGCATGTGCGGATCGGAGGCCCTGGTCTCATCCGGCTGCGCCTCGATCCGGTAGATGTCGCGCCGGGCGTTGGGCGGGCAGGAGGAGAGCATGGTGGCGGCGTAGTCGGCGCGCTCGGAGTGGGTCACCGGGCCCTCGCCGGCCCGGATCACCTTGACCGCCGGGCGCGGCGGGTCGACGAGTCGGCTGAACGGCACGTTCAGTGCGACGCCGAGCGCCCAGAGCGTCTCCACGCTGGGGTTGCCGGCGCCGGACTCCAGCTGGGACAGCGTGGACTTGGCGATGCCCGCGCGCCGGGCCAGCTCGGCCATCGACAGCCCGCTGCGCTCGCGTTCGCGCCTGATCGAGGCGGCGATCTGGCCGATCAGCTCGCCGCCGCCGTTGGCGCCGCTGCCGCTGCCGCTGCTGCTGGAGCGGCCGCCGCTGCTGTCGCTGCTGCTGGAGCGGCCGAAACCGTCGGAGCCGCCGGAGCCGCCGGAGTCCGTGGCCGGGGTGCTCTGGTCACTCATGCTCGCCACTCACGGTTCCTCCTGGCCCCTTCCATGGCCGCCGGTGCGGCCGATGTCGCCGTTCATGCTGCCACGGCCGGTCGCATCGGCCGCCGTTCGCCCGATCGGTCCGAGTGTTCGCCTTGACGAACGACGTCGAGTCGGTTCACTCTAATGAACATGCGTTCGCTACTTCGAACACTGGAGCGTGCCACCCTCCGGGACGTCGCCCTGGTCTGCCTGGCCGATGCCCTGGTCGGCGCATCCTTCGGCGCGATCAGCGTCTCCGGGGGCCTGCCCCTCTGGGTGCCGATCGCCCTCTCCGTCCTGGTCTTCGCCGGCGGCTCCCAGTTCGCGGCGGTCGGCGTGGTGCTCTCCGGCGGCGGCGCCCTCGCCGCGGTCGCCACCGGACTGGTGCTCAACGCCCGGCTGCTGCCCTTCGGCTTCACCGTGGCCGACGTGCCCGACGGCCCGTGGTGGCGGCGGCTGGTGGGAGCGCAACTGCTCACCGACGAGACCGTCGCCTTCGCCCTGCAGCAGAGCGATCCCCGTCGGCGCCGGGCCGTGTACTGGCTCTGCGGGGTCGCCCTGTTCGTGGTCTGGAACGTCTCGGTGCTGCTCGGCGCCCTCGCGGGCGGGCTGATCGGTGACACGGACGCGTTCGGCCTGGACGCGGCCTTCCCCGCGGTGCTGCTCGCGCTCGTCCTGCCCTCGCTCGCGGACCGCCGCACCCGTACGGCGGCGGTGGCGGGCGCGGTGGTCGCGGTCGCGGCGACCCCGTTCGTCCCCGCCGGGCTGCCGGTGCTGCTCGCCCTGGTCGGGCTGGTGTTCGCCGGCCGGCCGGCGGCTGGGGAGTCGGGTCGGAAGGCGGCGGACGGACCGAATGCCGCGGACGAGGAGAAGGCGAAGGTCCGATGATGCCGCTGTACGCCGTTCTGCTGCTCGCGGCCGGAACGTACGCCTACCGACTGGCCGGGCCGTTGCTCGCCGGTCGGCTCGCCCTCTCGGAGCGGCTGCGGCGCCTGCTGGCCGTCGCGGCGGCGGTGCTGCTGGTGGCCCTGGTCACGACCGGCGCGCTGACCCAGGGGCACGGCTTCGCGGGGTGGGCCCGCCCGGCGGGCGTACTGGTCGCGGGAGTGCTCGCGCTGTGCCGGGCACCGTTCCCGCTGGTGGTCGTCGCGGGTGCGGCGACCACGGCGCTGCTGCGGCTCTGTGGGGTTGGATAACAGCTGACAGAGTGTGAAATCTGTCAGCTGTTATCCGTTAGCTGTCGGCTGTCGGCTGTGATCCGGCGGCTGTGATCTGTGATCTGTGAACCGGTGCTCGTCGGCTGTCGTCCGTTCGCCCTCAGCGGCCTTCCCCGGGCCTCTCGACCAGTCGCTCCGCCTGCACCTCCGGCCGCTTGCTGTCCCACAGCAGCTCCCACACCTTGAACACGCAGTGGTAGTCGCGCATGCTCCCCTGGGCGATCAGCAGGTAGGTGTCCCCGTCGCGGAGCAGCGTCCGCCGTCGACTGTTGAAGGGGTGCTCCGGGGTGTAGGAGGGGACGAGCCGCCTCAGCTCCTCGACGGCCTCCTCGCGGGTCCCCTCGACCTCGGCGAGCACCTTGCTCCCCCAGATCCGATCCTGGCCCATGCCCACGGTCTCCTCGACGACCAGCGCCCAACGTGCCATGTCCTGCCCCGCCCCTTCTCCTCCGGTTCGCTTCCGCTCGGCCGTACGCGCCCTCGGGCGCGCCGTCGGACGTGTCGCCATCCTCACTCGTTCACGCCCGCCCACCACCCGGCCGGGTGCGGAATACTCGCCGGTATTCCGCCGGTGTCCCGCCGAGAGTACAAGGAGCTTCAGTGACGAAGCCGACCCGGATCGACCCGTCCGACCTGCTCGCCGTCGGCGATCTGCTCTCCGACGAGGAGCGGCTGATCCGCGACACCGTCCGCCGGTTCACCGAGGAGCGCATCCGCCCGCACATCGGCGAGTGGTTCGAGCGCGGGGTCTTCCCGGTCCGCGAACTCGCCCCCGAGCTCGGCGCCCTGGGCGTGCTCGGCATGCACCTCGACGGCTACGGCTGCGCCGGCGCCGACGCGGTGGCGTACGGGGTGGCCTGCATGGAGCTGGAGGCGGCCGACTCCGGGCTGCGCAGCTTCGTCTCCGTCCAGGGCTCGCTCGCCATGCGCTCGATCCACGCCTTCGGCTCCGAGGAGCAGAAGCAGCGCTGGCTGCCCGGCATGGCCGCCGGTGAGCTGATCGGCTGCTTCGGCCTCACCGAGCCGGACTTCGGCTCGGACCCGGCCAACATGCGTACCCGGGCGGTGCGCAAGGGCGGTGAGGGCGGCGACTGGGTGCTGTCCGGCAGCAAGATGTGGATCACCAACGGCAGCATCGCCGACGTCGCCGTGGTCTGGGCGCAGACCGAGGAGGGCGTGCGCGGCTTCCTCGTCGAGCGCGGCGCCCGCGGCCTGACCGCCACCGATGTGCACGGCAAGCTCTCGCTGCGCGCCTCCGTCACCAGCGAGCTGGCCTTCGACGACGTGGTGCTGCCCGCCGACGCCGTGCTGCCCGGGGTGGTCGGCCTGCGCGGACCGCTCTCCTCCCTCAACGAGGCCCGCTACGGGATCCTCTGGGGCACCGTCGGCGCCGCTCGCGACTGCTACACCTCCGCCCTGGACTACGCCAAGAGCCGGATCCAGTTCGACCGTCCGATCGCGGGCTTCCAGCTGACCCAGCAGAAGCTGGTCGAGATGATGCTGGAGGTCGAGAAGGCGTACCTGGTCGCCCTGCGGATCGGGCGGCTCAAGGAGCAGGGCGCCGCCCGCCCGCCGCACATCAGCTTCGGCAAGCTCAACAACGTCCGCACCGCTCTGGAGATCGCCCGCAGTGCCCGGACCGTCCTCGGGGCCAACGGCATCACCACCGAGTACCCGGTGCTGCGGCACGCCAACAACCTGGAATCGGTGCTCACCTACGAGGGCACCAGCGAGATCCACACCCTGGTGCTCGGCGAGGCCATCACCGGCGAGTCCGCCTACCGCTGACGGCCGCCCGTCCGCCCTCGCCGCATCTCGTCGTCCCTCGCGGCCCGGGAAAACCGGTGGCCGGGCCCGTCGTGGCCCGGCTACCGTCCCTGCCATGACCAGCCGGTTCGTCCCGACGCAGCCCCCGACCACCACCCTCTGGCGCCCCACCGGCCCCGAGGAGCTCGCCCTGGTCGAGGCCGCGGACCGGCGCGCCTGGCCGCCCCGCCTCCCCGAGCAGCCGATCTTCTACCCCGTCCTCAACGAGGACTACGCGATCCGGATCGCCCGGGACTGGAACGTGCCCGCCTCGGGCGTCGGCTACGTCACCCGCTTCGAGGTCGACACCGCCTTCCTCGCGCGCTACCCCGTTCAGCGGGCGGGCGGCCGGACGATCCTCGAACTCTGGGCGCCCGCAGAGGAGTTGGACGAGTTCAACCGGCACATCGTCGGCCGCATCGAGGTCGTCCACGAGTTCCGCCCGCAGCCGTGAGGCGGCCGGTCGGTGTCACGGCTGCCACGGTCGCGGCCTACGGGTCAGTTCATCCCTGATGGCCTTCAGCAGTCGTTCCACCTCGAAGAGTTCGGACGATCCGGGTGAACCCGCCGCCTTGATGACGCCGTGGAGGTCGACGGCCTCCATGAGTGCGGAGGGCAGATCGCCCAACGCCATGGACGTCGATGCGATCTGGCGTCTGACACGTAGGAGCAGACTGTCGTGCGGTTCCCGTCGGGAACCGAGCTCCTCGGCGAGAGCCCGGAACTCGGCGCGTGCTCGCGCGTGTTCCCCCAGCCACATGTCACAGTGTGCGGCATCGGCCCGGCATTCGGCGGCCGGGTCGACGCCGTGGGCGCCCATGGTTGCGAATCGGCGCGCCAGGCCGGTGAACACGGTTCGAGCGTGGCCGTATTCGCCCGAGTCGAACAACGCGCGTGCCCGGACGAGTTGTTCTTCGGCGGGGGGTGGAGGTGCTTCACCGAAGGGGCTGTCCGGTTCGCCGGACTCACCAGGTGCGACGTGTCCCGTGAGGGCGAGCGAGGCCGGGTTCTCCTGGAGTAGCGGGGCGAGCAACTCGCGGATCTGACCTGCGGAGGAGGGGCGAGCGGACTGGAGCTTGGCCAGGGACTTCAGGATCACGTCTTCCAGGGGTGGTGGCGTGTCCGGTCGTCTGTCGCGCGGCGGTACGGGCGCAGTGTGCCAGTGGTCGTGAATGAGCTTGGACATGCTTCCGGTGAACGGCGGCTCCCCGGTGAGGAGTTCGTACAGGACGCAGGCCAGCGCATAGAGGTCGCTACGCGGGCTGATCGGACGGCCGGTGTCAGGCTGCTGTTCCGGTGCCAGGTAGCTGAAGGTTCCCAGGACCTGCCCCTGCTGGGTGAGCCCCCACCGCTCCTTCTCGAAGGTCCGCGCCACACCGAGGTCGAGCAGCATGACCTTCCGGTCGTCGGTGAGCATGATGTTTGCGGGCTTGATGTCGCGGTGGATGACGGGAACGGAGTGCAGGTGGGCGAGGATGTCGCACAACTGGACGGCGATTGAGACGATCTCGGCGATGGGGAGGGCGGGGCGACTCCGTCGGGAAAGGTCCTCCCCGAGCACAAGTTCCATGGCCACGTAGTGGTCGTCCGTATCGGGATCGAGTCCGGCGTCGTAGAAGGTCGGGATCCCGGGATGGTGCAGACGGGTGAGGATCTCGGCCTCGCGGCGGAACCGTTCGAGACACTCGGCGAGTTCGGCGGGATCGGTGACGGGGGCGATGTACCGCGGCTGGATGATCTTGAGTGCGACGTCCCGTTGTTCCTGGTGGTCGTAGGCGTGCCAGACCTGGCCCATGCTGCCGGCTCCGAGCCGGCCGCGCCGCTCGTAGCGTCCGCCGCCCGGTCGAGGCTCAGTCCGCACTGTCGTGATCATCCGCGTCGGCCCCGGCCCTGTCCTCGGCCGTCGTTCGAGCCTCGGCCGTGGCCTGGATCTCGGCGGCGAGTTCGGCGAGCGTGCCCTCGCCCGGCAGGAGCCAACGGTTCGTCCCCTGCACAGCGACGGGAGCCTGCGCCCATCCGGCGGCCTCCCAGATCCGGTGGACCAAGCCGGTCGGTGAGTGGAGCTCTCCGTCGAACGCCCAGACCAGAGGCTTGCGCCGGTCGTTGACCCAGGTGGCGAGGAACCGGGACGGGTCATCGTTCAACCACTCCTCGACAGCGCGTGCCTCGGCGCCGATCGGGACGTAGATGAGCTGAGCCCCATCCGGGATGCGCTGGTGATCGACCAGCAGGGGAACCGAATTGGGTCGGCGGGGTCGTCGGGGCGCCGGAGCGGAGAGGTCGGGGTGCGGGGGGACGGCGGTGCCGTCCTTGAGCCTGCGTAGCGCCGTCTCCGCAAGCCATCGGCACCGCTGCGCGCTGCTCATGGTGACCGAGATCAACGCAGATCTGCCGAAGTGCGTGGTCGAGAGCTCCAGCAGGACGGTGAGCAGACCGGGCAGGCGGCGCAACACCGTCCTCAAGCGCTCCTCCCATTCGTCGTCCAGCTCGTCGATGTCGTCGTCGAGCAGTTGGAAGACGATGTGCGAGATCAGCAACCTCCCGGACCTCGCCAGGGCCCGCGCACGCTCGGACGCATTGGCGACGAGATCCTCCAGCGCCTCGCCGACTGCCCGCGTCAGCAGCACCGACCGCCAGATCTGCTGGGCACTCGGGCGCTCGCCGAACAGCAGCGTGTACGCGCCCTCCGGGGCCTCGCGCCACAGGTAGTCGTGGTCGCGACGGAGGTGGGCGACGAGTCCGGCGTCGGGGTGGGCACAGGCGAGGGCGGTTGCGGCCTCGGTCACCGAGCAGCCGGCGGCAGGCGACGGCATGAGGTCACCTCGCCGGTAGACGTAGGACTTCCCGAGCGAGGCCGCGAAGTCGTCCCGGATCACGGACTGACGGGGATCGAGCGCGATGAAGTCCCTCGGCTCCATCCGGTTCTGGGTGTTGGTCGACTCGGTGATCCGCCGCGCCAGTCCCTCGGGCGCGTTCCTCAGGCCGATCACACGGACCATGACGTTGGCCTGGGTGACCGAATCGGGGTTCTGCTCGAAGGCGTGGAACGCGGAGACCACGGTCTGCGCGCCGTTGACGACCTGGGCGTCGGACAACTCCAGCTGCACCGGGTGGCCTTCGATACGGCGGGCGAAGTACGAAGCGCGGATGTCGTCGCAGAGCACCGTCACTCCGTTGTTGAAGTACATGAAGTGTTCCGGCGTCTCGACGAGCGTGTCGACGATGGCCTGGTTGACGGCGGTTCTTCCGAGGTAGCCACGAAGATTGCGCTCGAACAGCCGCAGGCCATGGGCCTGGTACCAGCGCGCCAGCTCATCGGCGGCCACGGTGCCGGCGATCGCGGGGTAGGCGCCGGCCGCCTGGTGCCACCGGTCGGAGAGGGTGACGGTCAGAGTGATGGGTGGGGTGATGGTGTTCCGGGCCGCCATGTGGAAGTCGGCCAGATTCAGAGTGTGGATGTCCAGGACGTCGCCGAGGAGTCCGAACCTCTCGACCGCGGACGACAGGAGCTCCTTCGCCGTCGCCAGCTGTCGTTCCTCCCCCGTGAACGCGAGGACCAGGTGGATCCGGCCGTACGGTGAAGCGAGGACCTCGTCGACACGGTCGGCCAGTTGCTGGAACCGCGCGTTGAACCTCCCGTACGCACGGTTGACGATGAGTTCGAGACCGGATAGGAGCTTCAGGACGTTCTCCTCGGATGGCAGGGCCCGGCCGTGGTCGCTCCACTTGGCCTGAACCAGCCACACCTCCTGTCCGGCCGGGGAGAGCGCGACGGCGTCAATCCCGTGGTCATCGGGACCGTCGATGAGGGACTTCGCGGCCTCCTCGGGACCGCACTCGGTCAGCAGCGCGACAGCCTTCGCCGCCAGTGCCCGGGAGTGGAAGGCGGACCGGTGGTGCGCCGTGCCGGAGCGCGGATCGCCGAAGTCGATGTACGGCCCGAACTCCTGGGTCAGCGCCTGCTGGATCACCCTGACCTGGATCGACGTGGATTCCCCCGGCGTAGCTTCTGAGTCCATCGAGGTCTCCTGTTCGGTCTGATCGGTGCCGTTGTCGGACGGCCCGGTCGAGCGGCTCACGCCGAGTACTGAACGATGAGTGGGGAGGCGACGAGACAGCCGGGGACCGTTGCGGTGCCCGGGAGCGACACCGTGACCCGGGCGTAGCCGGTCATCGGTACGGACGTGTCGAGCCCACCGCTCTCGATGTCGATCCTGTTGAGCAGACGACGGACACCTTCGGCCGGGAGGCTCACGGGATCGACGTGCGGCGCGCCCGAGGTGCGCCGGCCGGCGGCGAGGGCGGAGACGGCCTGGCCGGCAGAGGTGAGGAAGACCCTTCCGTAACTGGCACCGCCGTCGAACCCTGTCAGCTCGGGACCGTTGACCACCTGCGGTTCGCTGCCCAGCAAGTGACGTACCGAGCCATGCAGCAGGAGCCGTGCGGCCGGTGCCGGTTCGGACCCCGTCCGGTGCTCCTGTTCATCGGAGGCCGGGGCCGTGAAGAGCACGAGGTCGGGATACTCGTCCCGGAGGGTGACGCAGTTCAGCCGCATCTCGAAGTGAACCCATTGGCCGGGGGGGCAGGTCCGGGGCGGTGAACGGTCTGGCCGTCTTCCGCAGCTGCTTCAGGACCCTCTCGCGGTGCCCGCCCCGGCCGCTGTCGCCGGTCGGTGCGTCGAGGCTGACGCCTCCGATCGGTGTGGTCACCTGCATCGTGCCGGTCCGTGAGAACCGGCTCGGTTGCGGCAGGAACTGCTTGAGCTTTCCCTCTGACAAATAGATGACCTCGCGCATCACCACTGTCGTCCCCCTGCATCCTGGTCCCCTGCGGTCTCTCGCCGTGGCTCTCCGGCTTCCGCGTAAGCAGGGTAGACGGTGCCGTGAAGGGACACGGCGGGTGACTGGAGTGTCGGACCTCCGAACCCGGGCCGGGCCGTCCGGCGCCCGTCCGACACTTCGTGGACACCTGACGTTCGGCGGTGGGACGCCGACCGGTACGGCGGTCGGTGAACCATGGCGCGGTCGGCGGCGCCCTCGGCGGGCGCGGCCGGGTGCGCACGACCGAAAGGAACCCCCATGTCCGCTGCCCAGTGGCCCCGCCCCCGCGTGCTCGTCGTCGGGATCGACGGCGTCCGCCACGACTTCCTGGCGCAGGTGCCGATGCCCCGCCTGCAGGAGGTCGCCGAGGCCGGGTTCCTGGTGCCGGTCACCGTCGCGGACAGCACGCCCACCATGTCCGGGCCGTGCTGGGCCACCATCGTGACCGGCGTCGAGCCCGCCAAGCACGGGGTGTGGGGCAACCACCTGGGCGGCAACCGGCTCGACGTGTTCCCCGACTTCGCCACCCGCCTCGCCCGGGGCGACCGCCGCCGCACCTTCGTCGCGGCCGGCTGGGACCCGCTGATGATCAACGAGTCCGGCGGCCCGCTGTTCCGCGCCCCCGGCCGGCTCTCCTACGTGGCCCCCGCCGAGGACACCCCCGAGGCCTGGGAGGCGGTGGACGAGGAGGTCACCCGGGAGGCCGTCCACGTCCTCGGCACCGCCGACCCCGAGGCGTCCTTCGTGTACCTCGGCGCCGTCGACGAGACCGCCCACTTCCTGGGCTGCGGCGACGAGTACCGCGCGTCCATGCGCACCGCCGACGAGCGCCTCGGCCGCCTCCTCGACGCCGTCCGGGGCCGGGCGACCCACGCCGAGGAGCAGTGGACGGTCATCGTCGTCACCGACCACGGGCACGTGGACGCCGGCGGCCACGGTGGCCGTACGGCCGAGGAGCGGACGGCCTGGGTGGCCTGCGCCGGGCACGACATCCCGGCCGGCCCGCCCACCGGCGAGATCCGTCATCCGGACGTCGCCGCGCAGGTGTACGCCTCGCTGCTGCGTCCGATCGACCCGCACTGGACCCTCGACGGCCGCCCGTTCCCGGTCGCCCGTCCGGTACCGGCGGCGGTCTGAAACCGCGTCGCCCGAAGCGGTGGTGGTCCGAAGCGGCGGCGGCCGGTGACCCGGCTGCAGCAGGCCGGGCTGCGGCGGCTCCGGGCTTGAGCAAGGCTCGACCGGGGCTCGGGCCGTTCTCGACCCGGGCGTGCCAACCTGAGCGCCGGAGCGGCACGGACCCGGCGACCGGCGGTGCCGGGGCCTGTGGCTCAGGGATCCGTGGGGCCGGGATCCGCAGGTCCGGAATCCGCGGGCCTCGGGGTCCCTGCCGGAGGACATACGCCTGAAGGTGGAGAAGGTACCCCGTGGGTCGGAGACAAGTTCGCGACCTGGTGGTGACGATCCGACGGGTCCGGACGGGCCACGATGGTTGCACCGGACGGCGGAGCACGCCGACCGGGTCGGTGACGCGGACCTGAGCGGCCGCCGACAGCGAAGACGAGCGGCAGCGGCACGAGCGGCAACGGCCGCATCGGTCACGACACGGAGAGGGCAGTCGGGCATGAAGGGCATCGTGAGCAAGGTCGCGCTGGGAGTCGCGGGTACCGGCATGGCTGTCGCCGTGGCGGCTGTGGCAATCGGCCCGCGGGTGTCCGACTGGTACGACGAGCACCACCAGCAGCAGGGCGCGTACGAGACCGGCACCCAGGCCAAGGCGGACCGCCGGTCGATGCCGACCTGGCTGCCCGACGATGCCTCCGGGGTGAAGTACCTGATGTCCACCACGGGCGACGACCGCCTGCTGCGCGCCACCCTCCCGGAGGGCCGGCTGCCCGCCGGCTGCACCGCCGGGCTGCCGGGCAAGAGCGCGCACCCGGTGCCGCAGGCGCTCAAAGCCGGCTGGTTCCCCGAGAGCGTCGCGACCAAGGCCACCGGCACCTGCGGGCACTACAACGTGGCCCTGACCGGCAACCAGCTCTACGCCTGGCAGGACGGCGCCGCGGTGCAGGCGGCGCTGCGCGCCGAGCACGTCGCCAAGCGCTGAGTCCGGCGACCGGCCCCGGGGGCGCCCGCCGGCCGGGCGACGGCCCCCCCGACCACTGCCGAGGACTCCTCCCGGCCACTTCGGCCCGGGGAGCGGAACGGAACGGCCCGCCGGGCACCGGAAGGTGCGGGCGGGCCGTCGTCGTGTGCGGGCCGGGCCGGGCAGCGGGGCGACCGCCGGACGCACCCCCACGGCCGAACAGCGTGCACCCCCGCTGTCGGAACCGGCCCGGGCTGCGATAGGACGGAGCGCGAACGAACCCCGCGTCACCCGTCCGTAAGGAGAACCATGCCCGGCCCGACCGTCGGCCCCACCGACGACACGTCGACCGCTGCCGCTCCCGCACCCGCCACCACTCCCGACCCCGCGTCCCTTGCCGCCCCGGCCCCCGCCACCGCCACCGGCCAGGCCCGGCCCGGCTGGGCCGTGATCGCCGCCCTCGGCGGGATCGCCGCGCTCGGCCCGCTCACCACCGACCTCTACCTCCCGGGCCTGCCCGCGATCGCCGACGACCTGGTCGCCCAGCCGGCCGCCGTCCAGCTCACCCTGACCTTCTCGATGCTCGGGGTCGCGGCCGGTCAGCTGCTCTTCGGGCCGCTCAGCGACCGCTACGGGCGCCGTCGGCCGCTGCTCGCGGGGCTCGTCCTCTACACCCTGGCCAGCGTGGCGTGCGTGTTCGCGCCGAACCTGACGGTGCTGATCGTCGGCCGCTTCGTCCAGGGCGCGGCCGGCTCCGCCGGGCTGGTGATCGGGCGCGCCGTCTCCCGGGACCGCTTCCAGGGCGTCGCACTGCTGCGCTTCCTCGCCTCGATCGCCCTGATCTCCGGGCTGGCGCCGATCCTCGCCCCGATCATCGGTGCGCAGCTGATGCGGTTCACGTCGTGGCGCGGCACCTTCGGCGTGCTCACGGCCCTCGGACTGCTGCTCACCCTGGTCTCGTTCGGCGTGCTGCGCGAGACGCTGCCGCCGGAGACCCGGGACCGCGGCGGGGTCGGTGCGGCCCTGCGGACGATGGGGAGGCTGTTGCGCAACCTGCCGTTCCTCGGGCTGGCGCTGACCAGCTCCCTCGCCTTCGGGGCGCTCTTCGGCTACATCAGCGGGTCGTCGACGGTCCTCCAGGACGTGTACCAGGTCTCGCCGCAGGCCTACAGCCTGCTGTTCGGGCTGAACTCGTTCTCGATCGTGGTGATGACCCAGGTGAACGGACGGGTGCTGGCGCCGCGCTTCACCCAGCGGGCGCTGATGCTGGGCAGCCTCGCGGCGGCGGTCGCCGCCGGGGCGGCGCTGGTGCTGCTGACGACGGTGTGGGACTTCGGGCTGGCCGGGTTCTGCCCGCCGCTGTTCGTGATGATGGGCAGCCTCGGGGTACTGCTGCCGAACACCGCCGCCCAGGCGCTCGGCCTGGTCGAGCCGCAGGTGGCGGGCACGGCGTCGGCGCTGCTGGGGACGGGCAACTTCCTGTGCGGTGCGGTGGTCGCACCGCTGAGCAGCCTGGGCGGTCGGCCGTCCGCCGTGCTGCTGGCGCTGGTGGTCCTGGTCTGCGGGGTGCTGGCGACGGTGGCGTACCTGGCGCTGTGCCGGCCGGAGCGGATGCGGGCGGCGGGCGGCTGACGGGCGAACAGCGGCGAACGGACGCCGACGAACGGACGACAGGGAACAGAGAACAGCGAACAGATAACAGGGAACAGGGATCAGCGAACAGAAGACGGATGACAGCTGACAGAAAATGAAATCTGTCAGCTGTCATCCGTCATTCGTCACCCGAAGCGGACTCAGGCGATGGAGAAGTCATCCCCGTACACGTTGCCCTGGCCGTACCAGCCGTGCAGATACACGGTGACGGTGCCGTTGGCGCCGGTGGTGAAGGGGACGGACAGCTTGGTCCAGCCGGAGGAACTGGTCCAGGCGCTGGCGGTGGCGCCGCCGCTGACGCCGACGTAGGCGTAGTTGCCCTGCACCCAGCCGCTCAGGGTGTAGCTGGTGTTGGGCTTCAGGGTGACGGTCTGTGAGCACTCGCCGGTCTGGCCGGCGGTGGCCGCCGCCTGGAGCGCCTTGGTGCCGGAGTGGACCGGGGTGGAGACCACGGCGCCGCCGCTCTGGCAGGTCCACGGGGTCAGGCTGCCGCTCTCCAGGTCACCGTTGACCAGGCCGGTCGTCGGGCCGGTTCCGGTGATGGTCAGGGTGTAGGCCGCGGTGTGGCTGCCGGAGGGGCCGGTGGCGGTGACGCCGAGCTGGTAGGTGCCCGGAGTCGCGGCCGAGGTGGTGCTGATGTTGAGCGTCGCGCTGTTGCCGGTGGTGACGCTGCCAGGAGTGACGGTGGCGTTGATGCCGATGGTCGGGACGCTGATGACCGAGAAGTTGACGGTCTGCGCCGAGCCCGCGGTGGTCGTCGTCGTGATGGTGGCGGAGGTGGACGAACCGACCGCGACCGTACCGGAGTTCGGGTTCACGGCGACCGAGAAGTCGTTGCCGGGCTGGGTGCCGGTGACGTTCAGGGTGAAGGTGCCGGTGTGGCTGCCGGAGGCCGCCGATCCGGTCACCGTGATCGGGTAACTCCCGGGCGTCACACCGGAGATGGTGCTGATGTTGAGCGTGGCGCTGTTGCCGGCGGTGACGCTGCCGGGGGTGACGGTGGCGGTGACGCCGGCCGGGGCCCCGCTGACCGTGAGGTTGACGCTCTGCGCCGAGCCCGCCGTCACGGCCGTCGCGACGGTCGCCGAGGTGGACGAACCGGCGGTGACGGTGGCGGAGTTCGGGCTGACCGACACCGAGAAGTCGTTGTTCACCGTCGAGCCGCTGGTGAACGGCGCGAAGATGTGGCTGAAGTCCCAGGTGTTCTGGGTGATCCCGGAGCAGTTGTCGTTCCCGGCCGTGCCCGGGCAGCCGCCGTTGTCGCGCTGGAGCGCCCAGAAGGACAGCGTGTTGATGCCCTTGGAGACCGCCCAGTTGTACACGGTGTTGGCGTTGGCCAGGGTGAACGTCTCGGCCGGGCCGAAGTCGTCGACACCGATCATCTCGATGATCCCGATCGAACCCCACAACTGGGCGGGGGTCTTGGACGGGTAGAGCTTGGCGAGCTGGTTGTAGAGGCCCTGCGCGGAGGTCTGGGTGTCGGCCGCCATGTCGTGGGTGGCGTTGTCGTAGTAGTCGAAGGTCATCATGTTGACGACGTCGATCCGCGCGTTGTTGCTGACCGCGTTCCGCAGCACCGCGAGGCCGCTGTCGGCCAGTCCGGAGGGGGTGGTCGGCAGCGTGTAGGAGAACTGGATGGTCCGGCCCTTGGTGGCCGCCCAGTCCTGGACGAGCTTGATCGCCTTGTTGCGGCGGTCGATCCCGCCGCTGTTGGTGAGCGAGTTGTCCTCGATGTCGAGGTCGATCCGGCTGACGTCGTAGGTGGTGATCACGTTCTCGAAAGCGGCCGCGATCTGGTTGACGTCGGTGCAGCTGTCGGCCAGCTCGGTGCCGGTGTTGTCGGCGGTGTAGCCGCCGAAGGACGGGATCACGTCCCCGCCGTTGGCGCGGATGGTCGCGATGTCGGCGCCGAAGGTGGAGGAGGACACCGGCTTGGAGGTGTCGCCGTTCCAGTACGGCGTGCAGGAGCCCTTGGTGGCGGCCTGGAGGAACGCCATGGTCAGGTGCTTGCCGCCGGACTGCGCGGCCAGCTGGGCCGGGCTCTGGCCGGTCCAGGACTCGAAGTAGGGGGCGAAGACCCGGCTGGGCAGCGGGGTGGCGGCCTGGGCGGAGCTCGTCCCGGCGGCGACCAGGCCGGCCGAGGCGGCCAGTGTGGCGCAGGCCGTCAACACGGCCTGGACTGTTCTGCGAAGGCGCATGGATTCTCCAACAGACTTGGTGGGGCAGGACGTTGGGGAGGTGCGGTCGGTCCGGGCGGGGCGGCCGAGTGAGGTCGGCCGCGATCCCGGGACCGGTGCGGATATCGGGAGTACGGGCGTGCGGGCGTGCGAACGCCCACCGGCTCGCGCGGACGCGGGCGGCGGGCGCATGCGCGCCGTACGGAGCGGGGGTGGAGCGGAGCATGGCAGGGCAGTGCCTCAGCCGCCGGTGGTCACACCCCCACAGTGCATCTCGGTCGGATCGACATGCTTATGTTTGGACTAGACCACTGGTCTGTCAAGAGACCTAACAGTTCGTCAGCACACGGTCCGCGTGGTGAAAGGGGGTGGGAGGGGGGCGGTGCCGGTGCTGGAGTCGGTGCCGGTGACGGCGAGAGGCCCCGAAACGAGAAGGCCGTGGCCGCGCACCCCCGAAAGGGGCGCGGCCCCGGCAGCCCCGCGCGCAGGACGCCGGGCGGGTCAAGGTGTCGCGGCTACCTGGACCGGTCGGCCCGG
>NZ_JBSHBN010000005.1:0-846 GCF_053612025.1 Kitasatospora sp. NPDC054768 | reverse complement strand
GGGGGGGGGCGGGGGGGGGCCGGGGGGCCGGGCGCCCGCCCCCCCCCCCACCGCCGCGCCGCGGGCCCCCCCCCCCCCGCCCCGGCCCCCCCCCACGGCAGCCCGGCGCTCAGGACGCCGGGCGGTTCATGGTGTCGCGGATCCGTGGACCTGTCGGCCCGGATCAGTGGCCTGGATCAGTGGCCGGAGTCAGCGGGACGGCGGGCAGAGCGTGGAGAGCAGCGCCTCGTTGATCTTCGCGGCGGTGTCCGGGCCGAAGCCCTGCGGGTGGTCGGCGGAGGTGAAGCGCTGGTTGGCCAGGTCGACCAGCTTCTGCTTGTCCTTGGGGAACTGGTACATCGACTGGCACTGGTTGCGCGCCCGGTCCACGGCCTGCTCCGGCTTGCCGCCGACGATCGCCGGGTCGATCGCGTCCAGCGCGGACACCAGCTTGGTCGCCAGGTCGGTGCCCGGCTTGGCGGGCAGTCCGGCGTCGGTGGGCGGGGCGGGCTTGGCCGGTGCGGGGGCTCCCGAGGAGCCGGCGTCGGGGGCGGGAGCGCCGGTGGCGCCGTCGGCCGTGGGGGCGGCCGAGCCGGGCGCGGGGGCCACGGGTGTGGTGGCGGCGTCGGAGGGCGCGGGGGTCGATGCGGCGGAGGCGGTGGGGGAGCCGGCCGCGGAGGTGGCCTTGTCCGAGCCCGAGCCCGAGCCCGATCCGGAGCTGGAGCAGGCTGCGAGGCTCACCGCGGCGAGTGCCGTGAGGGTGGCGGCGAGGAGACGAGTGCGCATGGCGCCCAGAGTGTCATGTTCGCGGCATGGAAGGGAAGGTGTCTCCTGTGACTCAGGAGGATCGCCGGAACGGCGGGCGGC
>NZ_JBSHBN010000004.1:0-120346 GCF_053612025.1 Kitasatospora sp. NPDC054768 | reverse complement strand
GGGCTGTGGAGCCCCGGCGCGCCCGGCGGCGGCCGCGCCGTCGATGCCCGCGCCCGCCCCGGCGCCGGTGCAGGCTCCGCCGGTCCAGGCCGCGCCGGCGCCCGTCCAGGCGCCGCCCGTGCAGCCCGCGCCGGTGCAGGCCCCGCCGGTCCAGGCCGCACAGGCCCGTCCGGTGCGGTCGGCGGCCCCGGAGGACGACATCCCGGAGGCGGACGATCCGGACCTGAAGGAGGACGTGTTCTCCGGGCAGGAGCTGATCATCCGCGAGCTGGGCGCGACGGTGCTGGAGGAGATCCACCACCAGGGCTCCTGAGCCGGGCCCCGGGCCCCGCCCGCGTGCGACGGCACCGGCCCGGGCCCGAGCCCCGGCGCCGTCCCCGAGCCGACCCTGAGCCGCCCCGGAGCCGGGCCCCGGTCCGGGCCCCGGAGCGGTGGGCAGCACGTAGGCTCGGCGGTGACGAACGAAGCACCGCATGACAGCCGTGACAGCAAGGAGACAGCCGTGTTCCCCGGTGGTGGCCAGCCCAACATGCAGCAGCTGCTGAAGCAGGCGCAGAAGATGCAGCAGGATTTCGCCAAGGCCCAGCAGGAGCTGGCCGAGACGAAGGTGAACGGTTCGGCGGGCGGCGGCCTGGTCGAGGCGACGGTGACCGGCGCCGGTGAGCTGGTGGCGCTGACCATCGCCCCGGCGGCCGTGGACCCGGAGGACACCGAGACGCTGGCCGACCTGATCCTGGCGGCCGTCCGGGACGCCAACCAGACCGCGCAGAAGATGCAGGCCGAGCGCATGGGCCCGCTGACCCAGGGCCTGGGCGGCGGCATCCCCGGCCTGCCGTTCTAGCGTCGGCCGTTCTAACGTCGGCTCTACGTTCCAGAAGGTCTGAAGTTCAGACGACAGACCTATGTGATTTATGTGGGAGTCGGGCGTCGGGCGCTGTGTCCGACGCCCGATTCGTTGGATGATGGCACCGGAGCACCACCGGCCGTCCGGTACCACCGGTCGTCCGCTACCCGGCCGTCAGGCCACCACCGGCCGCCAGGCCACCACGGACCAGCAGGCCACCACCGGCCGTCACCGGCCACCACCGGGCATACGGCACCATCGACCATCCGAGGGAAGGCGCGACGTTGTACGAGGGCGTGGTTCAGGACCTGATCGACGAACTGGGCAGGCTGCCCGGCGTCGGGCCCAAGAGCGCCCAGCGGATCGCCTTCCACGTGTTGCAGGCCGACCCGACCGACGTGCGCCGGCTGGCCCACGCGCTGCTGGAGGTCAAGGACAAGGTCCGCTTCTGCGCGGTCTGCGGCAACGTCGCGGAGGCCGAGCAGTGCCGGGTCTGCCTGGACCCCCGCCGCGACCTCGCCGTCATCTGCGTGGTCGAGGAGTCCAAGGACGTCGTCGCCATCGAGCGCACCCGCGAGTTCCGCGGCCGCTACCACGTGCTGGGCGGCGCGATCAGCCCCATCGAGGGCGTCGGCCCGGACGACCTGCGCATCCGCGAACTGCTGTCGCGCCTCGCGGACGGCACGGTCACCGAGCTGATCCTGGCCACCGACCCCAACCTGGAGGGGGAGGCGACCGCCACCTACCTGGCCCGGCTCTGCAAGCCGATGGGCCTGAAGGTGACCCGTCTGGCGAGCGGCCTGCCCGTCGGCGGGGATCTGGAGTACGCGGACGAGGTCACCCTCGGTCGCGCCTTCGAAGGGAGACGACTGCTCGATGTCTGACCGGACGATCAACCAGCAGCCCCACACCCCCCACCAGCAGTCCCACGGGGAACCGGGGGCGCACGCCCCGCACATCCATGGTCACGGCTCGGAGCCGGACGACTTCGCCGTGCAGATCGCCGACTCGGTGGAGAGCTTCGTGCTCGCCGTCACCGAGGTCGCCAAGGGCGACGAGCCCGGCAGCGCGGTCTCGCTGCTGCTCCTGGAGGTCTCGCAGCTGCTGCTGGCCGGCGGCCGGCTGGGTGCGATCGAGGACGTCGTCCCGGAGGACCGCTTCGAGCCCGACGCCGGTCCCGAGCCGGACGGCGAGCAGCTGCGCGAGCGCCTCGCCGAGCTGCTCGCGCCGATCGACGTCTACCACGAGGTCTTCGACCCGTACGGCCCGCCGGAGAAGCCCAACGCCTTCCGGATCTCGGACGACCTGGCCGGCGTGGTCAGCGAGCTCCAGCACGGGCTGACCCACTACCGCGAGGGCCGGATCAGCGAGGCGCTGTGGTGGTGGCAGTTCTCGTACCTCTCCAACTGGGGCACGACCTGCACGGCGGTGCTGCGGGCCCTGCAGTCGCTGATCGCCCACGTCCGGCTGGACAGCCCGCTCGGCGCGGTGCCGGACGGCGCGGACACCGACGACGACGGGCTCACCGACGAGCAGCTCGAACAGCAGGCGGGCGACCTGATGGCGGCCGAGCTCGGCCTCGGGCGGTAGGCGGCCTGCTGTCGGCGCCCGGGCACGGCCACGGCCCACGGCCACGGTGGCCGGCAGCCGGTGGGCGGTATTCCGCGACGGCCCTTTCGGATTGTGACGAATGCCTCAGCGCCCCGGCCGGAAAGGAAATCCGGCCGGATCGCCGTCCCCCGATCCGCCGATTCTTCGGAGCCGTACCGAATCGCCCGCAGACCTGGCGGCGGAGCCACCCGCACGGCCGCTCACGTGCTGAAACTACCGTCTCACCATATGGAAAGCGCCGGTCGGAGCACCCCTGCTCGGTAGACTGACGACGACCGCACCCCCCTCTCCCCAGGGGGGTACGGGGGCCCGGAGCCCCCGGAAAAGACTTCGAGTCGAGGAGCGCACGTGGGCCTTGTCGTGCAGAAGTACGGCGGCTCATCCGTTGCGGATGCCGAAGGCATCAAGCGCGTGGCCCGCCGGATCGTTGACACCAAGAAGGCCGGCCATGAGGTCGTCGTCGTGGTGTCCGCGATGGGCGACACGACGGACGAGCTCATCGAACTCGCGGAGCAGGTGTCACCGCTGCCTGCCGGCCGTGAGTTCGACATGTTGCTGACCGCTGGAGAGCGCATCTCCATGGCGCTGCTGGCCATGGCGATCAAATCCCTGGGGCACGAGGCACAGTCCTTCACGGGCAGCCAGGCCGGTGTCATCACCGACTCCGTCCACAACAAGGCGCGCATCATCGACGTGACGCCCGGCCGCATCCGCACCGCCCTGGACGAGGGCAACATCGCGATCGTGGCCGGTTTCCAGGGCGTCTCCCAGACCAGCAAGGACATCACCACGCTGGGCCGGGGCGGCTCGGACACCACCGCCGTGGCGCTCGCCGCCGCGCTCAGCGCCGAGGTCTGCGAGATCTACACCGACGTGGACGGCGTGTTCACCGCCGACCCGCGCGTGGTGAAGAAGGCCCGCAAGATCGACTGGATCGCCTACGAGGACATGCTGGAGCTGGCCTCGTCGGGTTCCAAGGTGCTGCTCGATCGGTGTGTCGAGTACGCCCGTCGCTACAACATCCCGATTCACGTACGCTCGTCCTTCTCGGGTCTTCCCGGGACGATCGTCAGCAACGACAACCCGAACAAGCCCGAAGGGGGCGAGATGGAGCAGGCCATCATCTCCGGAGTCGCCCACGACACCTCCGAGGCCAAGGTCACCGTCGTCGGCGTGCCCGACAAGCCGGGCGAGGCGGCGCGCATCTTCCGCGCCATCGCCGACGCCGAGGTCAACATCGACATGGTGGTGCAGAACGTCTCCGCCGCGTCGACCGGCCTGACCGACATCTCCTTCACCCTGCCCAAGACCGAGGGCCAGAAGGCCATCGACGCGCTGGGCCGGGTCAAGGCGGGCATCGGCTACGAGTCGCTGCGCTACGACGACGCGATCGGCAAGATCTCGCTGGTCGGCGCCGGTATGCGCTCCAACCCGGGCGTCACGGCGACCTTCTTCGAGGCGCTGTCCGCCGCGGGCGTCAACATCGAGCTGATCTCCACCTCGGAGATCCGCATCTCGGTGGTCACCCGCGCCGACGACGTGCCGGAGGCCGTCCGCGCCGTCCACAGCGCCTTCGGCCTGGACAGCGAGAGCGACGAGGCCGTCGTCTACGGCGGCACCGGGCGATGACCCGGACGCGGGGCCGGGTCACCGGGTCCTGCCGGGGCGCCGGGCGATGACCCGGCGTCCGAACCTCGCCGTCGTCGGCGCCACCGGCGCGGTCGGCGAGGTGCTGCTCGGGCTGCTCTCCCTCCGCCAGGACGTCTGGGGCGAGATCCGACTCGTCGCCTCCCCGCGCTCGGCCGGCCGCAAGGCGGTGGTGCGCGGGGAGGCCGTCGAGGTCGTCCCGCTGGCCGAGGAGGCCTTCGCGGGCATCGACGTGGCGGTGTTCGCCGTCCCCGACCCGGTCTCGGCGCAGTGGGCGCCGATCGCGGCGGCCAAGGGCGTCGTGGTGATCGACGGCTCGGCCGTCTTCCGTACCGCCGAGGACGTGCCGCTGGTCGTCCCGGAGGTCAACGCGGCCGCGCTGCGGATCCGCCCGCGCGGCATCGTCGCCAGTCCGGCCGCTACCGCCCTCGCGATGATCGCCACGGTGGGGGCGCTGCACGCCGAGTACGGGCTGGCGCAGCTCGTGGTCGCCTCCTACCAGGCCGCCGACGGCGAGGGCCGCGACGGCGAGGCGACGCTGCGCGCGCAGACCGGGCTGGTGGCGGGTGCCGCCGTCGGCCGGCAGACCGGTGACCTGCGCGCGCTGATCGCCGATCAGGGGCCGTTCGCCGCCCCGCTGGTGCTCAACGCGGTGCCCTGGACCGGCGGGCTGCGCGAGGGCGGCTGGTCCGCCCAGGAGACGGGCATCCGCGACGAGTCCCGCAAGGTCCTCGGCCTGCCCGCCCTGAAGGTCTCGGCGACCTGCGTCCACATCCCGGTCGTCCGCACCCACGCGCTGGCCGTGCACGCGCGGTTCGAACGCGAGGTCACCCAGGAGCACGCGCAGGACATCCTGCGGGACGCGCCCGGCGTGGTGCTCTACGACGACCCGGCGGCCGGCGAGTTCCCCACGCCGAACGACGTGGTCGGGACGGACCCGGTCTGGGTCGGGAGGGTCCGGCGGGCGCTGGACGAGCCGGACGCGCTGGACCTCTTCCTGTGCGGGGACAACCTGCGCAAGGGGTCGGCGCTCAACCTGGTGCAGCTGGCCGAGCTGGTGGCGGCGGAACTGACGGCGGGCGAGCCGGTGGACGCGGAGCCGGACGCGGAGTCGGACGCGGAGTCGGACGTGGCGGCGACGGCTGAGCCGACGGGGCCGACGGGGCCGGAGAAGCCGGAGTACTAGGTCCCGGGGCCCTCGCGCGTTCCGAAGTGCCCGCTTGTGTCCACAGCTGTGTCCATACCTGTGTTCGCTCCTCGACACAATCTGTCCGGAATCCCGGGGGAATCCCCTGGAGGCCTCTTCCGCCGATGCGGAAGAATGGGCCCCGAGCCGGGCAACCATGACAGGGGATCGAGTGTCCAACGTGCGTGGCGAACGTGATGGTGGGGGCAAGGGCGGGCATACCGGCGAGAGCCGCGGTGCCCTTCCCGTCGCGCGCCCCGTGGCCTGCGAGTAGGCCGGAAGAAGACCAGATGACGGCGGCCGCACGCGGTGCGGCGGACTCCGGCGCCGGTACCGACGCGGGTACCAGCGAGGACCTGCTCACCGAGACCTACCAGGCGCACTACCGCTCGTTGCTGCGGCTCGCGGCACTGCTCCTGGACGACCTCTCGACGTGCGAGGACGTCGTCCAGGAGGCGTTCATCCGGGTGCACGCCGCCCGGCGCAGGGTGCGCGAGCCCGAGAAGACCCTGGCCTACCTGCGGCAGACGGTCGTCAACCTGTCCCGCTCCACGCTGCGCCGCCGCATCCTCGGGCTGCGACTGCTGCCGAAGCCCATGCCTGACATGGCCAGTGCAGAAGAAGGTGCCTACGATGCCCTGGAGCGCGACCAGTTGAAGGCCGCGCTGCGTGGTCTGCAACGCCGTCAGCGGGAGGTTCTGGTGCTGCGTTACTTCGTGGACATGACGGAGGCGCAGGTCGCCGAGACCCTGGGCATCTCGCTCGGCTCGGTGAAGGCCTACGGCTCCCGCGGACTCGCCGCCCTCCGCGTCCAGATGGAGGCCGGACATGGCTGAGGCGGACGACGGCCGTCGGCGACCGGTCGACGGGGCGTCCGGGCCGCACGCGCCCGAGCCGACGGCGTCCGAGTCGACGGCGCCCGAGCTGCACGCGCCCGAGCCGACGGCGCCCGAGCCGCACGCGTCCGAGTCGACGGCGCCCGAGTCGAAGTCGCCGGGTACGCGCGCACCGAGTCCGAACGCACCGGGTCCGCTCGCGTCCAGTCCGAACGCGGCCGGGAAGCCCGGTGTGAACGGCCCCGCGGGTGAGGTCCCGGAGCTCCTGGACCTCTCCGCCGACGAACGGGCGCTGCGCGAGCGGCTGCACGGCGCCGTCTCCGGTATCCAGCCCGCCGTGGGCGGGCTGCCGCGGATCCGGCGGGCCGTGCCCCGCCGCCGGGCCGCCCGGCGCGGCGCCTGGACCGGGGCGGCCGCACTCGCCTTCGCCGTCGCGATCGGCCTGCCCGTCCTGCACGAGGGGGAGCACCTCGGGCTCTCCGGCGGTCCCGGCTCGGCCGACGCCAAGAGCCCGGCCGCCGCGTCCCCCAGCGGTGCCGCCGGTACCGCCGGCGGCACCGCGGCGGCCACGCAGACGGGCGCGGGCGGCACCGGCGCCGCCACCTCGCCGACCGGTACGGCCGCGGCCCCGCACACCCCCGGCGGCGGGCTGACGCAAACCGACGGCGGTGTCGCGCCCTCCGGGACCTCCGGGGTCGGCGACGGCGGCATCGTCCCGCTCTGCACCCGGACGGACCTCGGCGAAGGCGTCGCGCAGGTCGGCACGGCCGACGGCGACGGGCGGATCTACGGCTCGTTCACCGTCCACAACGTCTCCGTGCGCAGCTGCCGGCTCGGCGGGCCGGGCTCGGTGGCGGTCACCGCCGTCAGCGGCGGCGACCGCGGACGCATCCGCACCGCCGACCACGCGCCGGGCGACCCGGCGGCCGGCCTCCCCGCGATGGACGGGGAGCCCCCGGTGCTCGCGCCGCGGGCCGGGTACCGGGTGCCGTTCGCCTGGGTCCCCGACCGGACCTGTACCGGCTCCGGCACCCTGACCACCCCGTCGAGCGGCGTCAACCAGGTGGCCCTGCGCTCGGACGTCCCGGCCATCGAGCCCGGCGCCCCGGCCTCCGTCCCCTCCAGCGAGCCCAGCGCCAACCCGCCGGCCTCCTCGTCCCCGTCGGCGGGCCCCAGCACGGCTCCCAGCCCGACCCCGACCCCGACCGGCGGCCCGACCGCCGCACCGTCCACCGTGACCATCGCCCACACCCCCGCCCCCGGCAGCCCGGCGGCCGCCACGGCGACCCTGCCCGTGGCGTGCAGCGGCACCGTCTACCGCGGCGGCGTCCAGAACCTGGGCGGTTCGGTGCCGCAGCCGTCGGGCTCGCCGACGGCGGGGTGACCGCGGGCGGCGGCGCGGTGACGTCGGGCAGCGGTGACGTCGGGCAGCGGTGACGACGGGCGGCCGCGGCGGGCCGGCGGCCGCCGTGGCCGGGGCCCGGGGGCCGGGCGGGTGTGAGGAGTGGTTACCGTGGGGGTGTGTACCGGTTCCTCCTGACTTCGCGCTGGCTCGGCGGTACCGTCGTGGCCGTGGCGGCCGTGGCGGTGTGCCTGTGGCTGGGCTCCTGGCAGCTCGGCCGGTTCGAGGACCGGGTGTCCACGCACCAGGAGACCCAGCAGGCGGTCACCGCTTCGAGTGACGCCCGGCCGATCGACGCGCTGCTCAACCAGGCGACTCCGCAGGTGAGCACGGAGACCGTCGGCAGGACGGTCACGGTGACCGGCACCTACGACAGCGAGCACCAACTGCTCGTCCCCAACCGGGTGGTGGACGGCAAGCAGGGCTACTACGTGCTCACCCCGCTGCGCACCGCCGACGGTCACGCCGTCGCCGTGGTGCGCGGCTGGGCGGGCGGGGACCCGGCCGCCGCCGGGTCGCCGCCGGGCGGAGAGGTGACGGTGACCGGTCGCCTGCAGGCCAACGAGGCCGTGGGCAGCAACGGCGCGGTGGCGGGCGGTCTGCCGACCGGGCAGCTCGGCATGATCAACCGGGCGTCGCTGCTGAACGTGCTGGAGTACGACGGCTGGTACGACGGCTGGGTGGCCGCCGACGACGCGCCCGCCGGGCTGGCCCCGGTACCGACCGTGCAGCCCCAGGGCGGCGACGGGCTCACCCTGCGCGCGTTCCAGAACCTGGGCTACACCCTGGAGTGGTTCGTCTTCGCCGGGTTCGTCGTCTTCATGTGGTTCCGCCTGGTGCGCCGCGAGGCGGAGGCGGAGCAGGACCGGGCCCTCGGGCTGGACCCGGTCCTGGACTGACCGGCGCGTCCTGGTCCGACCCCGCTCTCAGCGCTTGGTCGGCAGGGCCGGTGCCACTGTCGGCTTGACCGCCGGTGGGGGCGCTGTCGGTGTCGGCGCCGCCGGTGTCGGCGTCGGGAGCGGCTGCTGGGTCGGGGAGGACGAGCCGGTGGGCAGCGGCGTCGGGTCGCTGTGGCAGTGGCCGTTGCCGCTGCCGCTGCCGTTGCCGTTGTGGTCGTCGGAGTCGTAGTGGTCGATGTGGTGGTGCACGGTGCGACCGGTCTTCGACCCCTTGGAGCCCTTCGAGCCGGAGGAACCCGAGGAGCCCGAGGAGCCGCCGGACCCCTTCGAACCCTTGGCGAGCTCGACGGTGCCGTCCGGGTCGGTCGACTCGTACGCCGCCGCCAGGACGGCCGTGCCCGCGACCCCGCCCGCGACCCCGCCCGCGATCCCGCCCGCCCTCCCCGCGCCCGGTGCGCTCGCCCTGGTCGCCGTGGCGAGCGGCGTGGCACCGGCGGGCGGTACAGCACCGGTCGGTGGGACGGCGCCGGCGGGCGGTACGGCGCCGGTCGGCGGTGCGGTGGTGGTCGGCACGGCCGGCTTGGGCGCGATGACCGAGGAGCTCGGCACCGGCGGGCCGGCCGGTGGCGGGCAGGAGGCGACCTCCGGCCGCGACCCCGAGCAGCCGCTGAGCACCAGGGCCCCGGCCACCGCCACCCCCGCGAGCAGCAGCAGACGTCTCACGCCGCCCCTCCGTCTGCGTCGCTCCCGGCCGCGCCCAGGTGCCGCCGGACGAACTCGATCTCCAGTCGCAGCTGCTTGATCCGCTCCTCCACCACCAGCGAGCCGTGCCCGGCGTCGTAGCGGTACACCTCGTGCGGCTTGCCGAGCTGCTCCAGCCGCTCGACGTAGTTGTCGATCTGCCGGATCGGGCAGCGCGGGTCGTTGACCCCGGCGCTGATGTACACCGGCACCCGCACCTGCTCGACGTAGGTCAGCGGCGAGGAGGCGGTGAAACGCTCCGGCACCTCCTGCGGGGTGCCGCCGAAGAGCGTGCGGTCCAGCGACTTGAGCGCCTCCATCTCGTCGGCGTACGCGGTGTGGTAGTCCGCGACCGGCACGGCGGCGACGCCGAGGGCCCAGCTGTCGGGCTGGACGCCGAGGCCGAGCAGGGTCAGGTAGCCGCCCCAGCTGCCGCCGGTGAGCACCAGCCGGGCCGGGTCGGCGAGGCCGCTGTCGACGGCCCAGACGCGGACCGCCGCGATGTCCTCCAGCTCGATCAGGCCGACCCGCTCGTGCAGCGCGTCCGTCCAGGCCTGGCCGTAGCCGGTCGAACCGCGGTAGTTGACCCGGACCACCGCGAAGCCGTGGTCCAGCCAGGCGGCCGGACCGGCGGCGAAGGAGTCGCTGTCGTGGTGGGTCGGGCCGCCGTGGATCTCGAACACGGTCGGGTACGGGCCCGGGGCGGCCGTCGACGGCCGCTGCACCAGGGCGTGCACCCGCCCGCCGGGCCCGTCCACCCAGACGTCCTCGACCGGCACCGAACCGGGCGGCACCGCGCCGGGCGCCCGCAGCACGACCGTACCGGCGGTGGAACGGACGGCGGAGGGCTCGGCGGCGGAGGACCACAGGTACTCGACGGTGCCGTCCGGACGGGCGGTGGCGCCGCCGACGGTGCCGCGCGGGGTGTCCAGGCGGGTCAGCCGGCCGTCGGCGAGCCCGTACGAGAACAGCTCGCTGCGGGCCTCGTACTCGTGCTCCACCAGCAGCTCACCGGCGCCGGGGCGCCACTGCGCGGAGACGTCGCCGGGCAGTTCGCGGCCCTGCTCGTCGCGCAGCGGGAGAGCGGTCTCGGCGCCCGTGGCGACGTCCCAGATCATCGGCTCCCAGCGGCCGGTGCGCTGGTGGGCGACCAGCAGCCGGGTGTCGCCCTCGACCGGCGCGAAGCCCAGGCAGGCGACGCCGCGCGGCTCGTCCCGGCCGGTGACCTCGTCCAGCTCGGCGACGGTCTCGACACCGCCGTCCCCGGTGACGCGGACGACCCGGATCGCGGAGTGCATCGCGTCGCCGTGCTCGGTGTGGTCGATGGCGAGCAGGGTGCTGTCATGGCTGAGGTCGCCGATGCCGCCGTACTCCTCGTGCCGGTAGATCTCGACCGGCTCGGCGCTGCCGGGGCGGCGCAGGTGCAGGGTGGTGCCGTCCTCGTCGGTGGAGCGGCCGACGACCACGGTGCCGTCGCGGCCGAGGGCCAGGCCGGCCGAGTAGGAAGCGGCGAGGCCGGGCACGGCCTCCTCGTCGGGGCCGCCCGCGAACGGCTGGCGGCGCCAGACGCCGAACTCGTCACCGTCGTGGTCGTCGAACCACCAGACCCAGTCGCCGTCGGGGGACAGCTCGGCGTCGGTGGTGCCGTTCGGACGGTCGGTCACCCGGCGGTGGGCGCCGGTGGCGCGGTCCCAGGCGTAGACCTCGTAGGTGCCGGTCGCGTTGGACACGTACAACGCCCGGTCGGGGGCGTCCTCGGCCCAGTCGGGCAGGGACACCCGGGCCGCCCTGAACCGCTGCTCCCACGCCGGTACGGCGCTCTTCTCCTCGCTCATCCGACCATCCAACCCGATCGGGGGGAGGGAAGGGAACGGGCGGGTGGGCTTCGGCCACCCGCCCCGCGTGCCGGGATCCCGCCACGGCCGCTCCGGGGCGTGCGGGGACCGGCCCCCGGGCGGCGTTCCCAGCCGCAGGAACCGGACCAGGCCCACGGGCACCGGCGCCAGCGACGCCAGGGCGAGGACGCTGCGGCCTACCGCGGCGGTCGAGCCGCCGGCGCCGCAGTGGACCAGGCCGATCAGCGCGATCCCGAGCGCCGGCCACCGGACACTGCCGTCCGCGGCGCCGTACGCGGTGAGGGCCAGTCCGGCGCCGAGGGGCGGGCGCGGTGGGGGTTGTCCGCCCCTCGGGCAGCGCGGCGGTCTGTGGCCCAGGCGCCCGGCCCCGGTTGCGGCTCAGGCGCCCGGCACGCGGTCGAGGAAGCCGTACACCGCGCCGATCCGGCCGTCCGGGGTGGCCGCCAGCACGTCGAAGCCGATCACCACCGGCTCCGCGCCGGCCGGGCCCAGGTTCCAGGTGAAGCGGGCGATGTCGTGGTGGGCGTCGACCGGCCCGAGGGTGAACTCCAGCCCCGGGAACTGGGCCTGGGCGGCGCCGATCAACGCGTCGACGGCGTCCCGTCCGGTGACGGCGGCCAGCGGGTCGGTGTAGCGGCCGTCCTCGGCCCACACCTCGTCGACCAGCTTGCGGCGGGCCGCCGGGTCGGTCTCGTTCCACACCGCGAGGTAGCGCTCGGCGAGCTGCTGGAGGGCGGCGGTGGTGATCTCGGTCATCGTCATCTCCCGTGTTCCGGTGGGTGGTTGGCCGGGCCGTTCCCGGTGCTCACCACGGTACGGACGGGCGGCGGGCGGCGAATCCGTCACGTATGGGCATGGGGGTACGTAGCCTCCGCCGGGGTGGGCGGGGGCGCGCGGCGGTGTGCCGGTACCGGTGTCGGTAGTGGCGTCGGTAGTGGCGTCGGTAGTGGCGTCGCTGCCGGTGCCGACGGCGGTGCGGGCCCGGGTGGGTAGGGTCGGGGCATGCTGTACGGGAGGGAAAGCGAACAGGCCGCCGTGGACGGCCTGTTGGACGCGGCGCGGGCCGGCCGCAGCGGGGTGCTGCTGTTCCGGGGCGAGGCCGGCATCGGCAAGACCGCGCTGCTGGACGACGCGGTGGCGCGGGCGGGGGAGTCGTTCCGGGTGATCCGGGCGGCCGGCGTCGAGTACGAGGCCGAGCTGCCGTACGCCGGGCTGAGCCTGCTGCTCGCACCCGGCCTGGACCGGCTGGACGCCCTGCCCGGGCCGCAACGGCGGGCGCTGGAGGCGGCGTTCGGGCTCTCCGACGAGGGCCGGCCGGGCGGCCGCGGGGTGGACGGCGTTCCGGTCGCCGATGGCCCGGCAGCCGATGGCTCGGTCGCCGGTGGCCCGGCCGCCGCTGAAGGGCGCGCCGACCGGCTGCTCGTCGGGCTCGCCACGCTCGGTCTGCTCGCCGAACTCGCCGCCGACCAGCCCCTGCTGTGCGTCATGGACGACGTGCAGTGGCTGGACCGGGCCTCACTGGACGCGCTGCTGCTGGCCGCCCGACGCCTCCAGGCCGAGGGGGTGGCCCTGCTGCTCGCCGCCCGCACCAGTGGTGGCCCCGGGGCCACCACCGGCGCGGCGGAGCGTCCGCTGGGACTGCCCGAACGACAGGTGACCGGACTGTCCGAGGCCGACGCCACCCGGCTGCTGGCCCGGCGGGCCGGTCCCGGCCTGCCCGCCGCCGCGCGCGACCGGCTGCTCGCCGAGGCGGCCGGCAACCCGCTCGCACTCACCGAACTCCCGGTCGCCGCGGGGCCGCACACGTCGGCGCCGGGCGGCCTGCCGCTCACCAGCCGGCTGCTGATCGCCTTCCACGGCCAGGTCACCGGCCTGCCCGCGGCCACCCAGACGCTGCTGCTGGTCGCCGCCACCGAGGAGAGCGGGGCGCTGGACGTCGTCCTGCCCGCAGCGGCCGCCCTCGGCGTCACCGCCGAACACCTCGCGCCCGCCGAGGAGTCCGGCCTGGCGACGGTCACCGCCGACCGCCGGATCGCCTTCCGGCACCCCCTGCTGCGCTCCGCGATCCTCCAACGCGCTCCGCACCACCAGAAGACGACGGTCCATCAGGCCGTGGCGCGGGCCCTGCCGGACGGCGACCGCCGCACCTGGCACCTCGCGCTGGCCGCCACCGGCCCCGACGCGGGCCTCGCCGACGCGCTGGAGCGCGCCGCCGTCCGCGCCGAGCGCCGCGGCGGCCACGGCGGGGCCGCCGCGTACGAGCGCGCCGCCCGGCTCACCCCGGACCGCGACAGCGCCACCCGCCGGCTCGTCCTGGCCGCCGAAGCCGCCACTGAGGAAGGCGAGTTGGCTTGCGCGGAGGCGCTCGCCGACGAGGCCTCCGGCCGGACCGACAACGTCCTGGCACACGCCCTGCTCGACCAGGTCCGGGCCACCGCGCACTTCTGGCGCGGCGCGCACCCGACCGCCCACCGGCTGCTGCTCGACGCCGCCGGCACCGACATCGACCCGATGTACGCCGCCCGGATGCTGCTCCAGGCCTTCCACGCCGCCTGGTACGCGGGGGAGGAGCCGGTGGTCGCCGTCCTGGACCGCCTGGCGGTCCTGCCGCTCGCCGCCGACGACCCCCTCGCCCCGCTCGCCCGCCACCTGCCCGCGGCCGTCCTGCCCGCGCTCGGCCGGCCCGCCACGCCGCTTCGGCCCGTCCGGGAGGCCGTGGAGGCCGCCCGCCGGGCGGGGGCCGACAGCCCGGTCGACCTGGTCCAGCTGTGCGGCGCCACCCTGGTCCTCGGGCGCGACGAGGAGACCGCCGAACTCGCCGCCGAACTGATCGCCGAAGCCCGCGCCAAGGGCACCGTCGGAGTGATGCCCACCCTGCAGTTCTTCCTGGCCGAGGCCGAACTCTTCCACGGCCGGCACCGCGACGCCGAACTCACCGCCACCGAAGGCCTCGGCCTCGCCCGGGACACCGGCCAGCACCAGTGGGTCAGCCAACTCACCGCGCTGCTCGCCTGCCTGGCCGCGCTGGACGGCCGCGCCGACCGCTGCGCCGAACTCGCCGCGACCGCCCTCGCCACCACCGGCCCGCAGACCGCCGCCCCCGCGGCCGGCCTGGCCTGGGTCCAGTGGGCGCTCGCCCTGCTCGACCTCGGCCAGGGCCGCGCCGGCGACGCCGCCGACCGGCTGCACACCCTCACCACCGGCCCGCACCGGCACCACATCAGCGCCACCCGGGCCGTCCCCGACCTGGTCGAGGCCGCCGTCCGCCTCGGCACCCCCGAACGCGCCGCCGAACCCTACGAGCGCTTCGCCCGCTGGACGGCCGCCGCCGACCGCCCCTGGGCCGAGGCCCTCCGCCTGCGCTGCCAGGCCCTGCTCGGCCCCGACGAACTCGCCGAGACCGCCTACCGCGCCGCCCTCTCCCGGCACGCGACGGCCCACCGCCCCTTCGAACAGGCCCGCACCGCCCTCCTCTACGGCGAATGGCTGCGCCGCACCCGCCGCCGCACCGACGCCCGCCCCCACCTGCGCGCCGCCCTGGAGACCTTCGACCGCCTCGGCGCCCACCCCTGGGCCGCCCGCGCCCGCACCGAACTCTCCGCCACCGGCACCCCCGCCCCGGCCACCCCCACCGGCACCCCGCAGTCCCCCCTCACCCCCCAGGAACTCCAGATCGCCCGCCTCGCCGCCCAGGGCCTCACCAACCGCGACATCGCCGCCCAGCTCTTCCTCAGCCCCCGCACCGTCGCCCACCACCTCTACAAGGCCTACCCCAAGCTCAACATCACCTCCCGCACCGAACTGACCACCGTCCTCTGACCCGTGAATCACGTTGACGTGTTGCCGAACACCATCGAGCCCCGGGCTTTATCCCTTGATCTCAGGTGCTTCGCAGGCCGGGTCGCCCTCAGCCCAGGTTCCGTACCGGATACCGTCGATGACGGTCGATCGACGGGTGCTGAGTTCGTCCAGCTCCGTCAACTTCACCGACACGAAGGAGCCCTTTTCAGGGACGGGCAGGCCCAATTCTTCCGCGATCTGCGGGTAGGGCTTCAGATGGCCGATCACGATGATGCCTTCCGGCCTGAGGTGCTTGCGCGAGTCCCGTGCGCGCTTGAGACCGTCGTGCTGGGTGGCGACGGTGACCACGGTGGTGCGGTCGACGATTCGGCCCCGTACCCGACGGAAGAGTTCGTTGACGCGCAGCTGGCCGCCATTGCCGGATCCGCGGTAACCGTCCGAGGCGCGGAAGATGGACCGGACTGTTTTGGGGTCGGCCTCCCGGAGACGGAGCAGGAGGTTGTCCGGTAGTTCGCCATCCTGGACGATCCAACGGATCCGGGCCTTGCCTGCGGCCGAAACACTTCTCTTCTGATCGCCGTTCGGCCCGGTGGTGAGGACGTCGGGCTGTATCCGGAGTATCCCGACCTGGAAGGACCCCGTTCGGTCGTCGGCACGCATCAGGAGGCAAATGTGGTTCATGGCCTCTTTCGGGATCATCCAGGTCCCGCCCACGGTGAACTTCGCGTCGACGTGCTCATCGGCGATGACGTAGTCCATGGGGTTCCCGTAGCCGAGGTCGAACTCGGCTCGGGTGACGATCTCGACCTTGGTGCCGAGATACGTCTTCTCGGTGCTCTCGACCCGGCCCGGGCCTTCCTTGATGTAGAGGTCGTACCGGCCCGTGCGCTGTCCATCCAGGACCTCGTCGATGGCCCTGCGGAAGACCTGCCCGAATCGCCTTCTGTGGTCTCTCTGGTCGAGCAACCATTCCTCGACGGCGCTGAGGCCGGGGTCGTCGAGGCGATCTGAGTGGGGGGTGCCATCGGACGGGACGGGGAAGAGCGGCGCTTCGTAGGTCACGGATCGACCATATGGGGCGCGAACCGTGCTGTCAGGAGGCGGTTCTGTCGGATCGCCTGGCTAGAGCGTTCCCAGATAGGCGACGAGATCGTCGTAGTCGCGCAAGCGGCGCTGTTCCACCATGCGGTGGAAGGTGTCGCGCGTCTTCAGGTGATTTTTCGTCGCAGAGTAGTATTCGTCCACCGCGGCGGTGAGAGCCGGGAGATGGAGGTGGTAGACACAGTCGAGATCCCCCGTGCCCTGCCCGAGTCGTGCCAGGAAGTACGGACGGGGTTCCATCGTGACGGCTGCGAAGTGAGGCATGCGCCCTCGACGGAGGGTGGCCATCTTGGCACCATGGGTGCGTGGGTCCTGCAGCCGGTCGGTCCTGAGCGACCACTTGAGTGAGAACCCCGCCACGAGGTGAGGCCGGCCGATCGCCGCGTCGTCGAGCGGACGGTGGACGGATATGTCCAGCTTCGGCAGTGACTCGTCACCCAGGGCATCGAGCAGCGGACGACGCCTGGCTCGGGATTCGTCGAGGGCATTGAGCAGGGCCTTCACCAGGACGGACGTCTCCTCCCCGCCTTCCTCGGCCGTCGGCAGGTGGTTCTGCAGATCCTTCACGGCGTTGTCGAGCGGTAGCGAGTCTTCGTCGGCCAGCCGCTGCATGGCCCCCAGGTGCGCGTACTGTTCGAAGTCGTGGGCGTGCCGCTCCCGTTCGACCGTGAGGTGCGGAGCGACCTTCTCCAGCTTTCCGTTCAGATCGGCGACCATGGCCATGCTCCACGTGTGGTCGTTCTTCTCGGCGTCCTTCTCCTTGGGCACTCCGAGCTGTTCGAAGAAGAGCCGACCCAGCTCGACGGAATCGGCTTTGCTGCTGTCGCTGGTGTTCGGCTTGCCGTTCCGGTAGCCGCACAGGTCGGTGACAAAGGACGCGGGCATCGCTCCCCCTCGGATCGTCGACGTTCGTGCGCGACGCGGACGCTCGCCGTTGGCTGTTCTCTCCGGCCCCGCTCAGTTGCTCTGCTGGTCCCTGCCCGTCGGGTCGTCGACGTCCGGCTCGTCGGTGCCCCGCGAACCCCAGGAGTCGAGGTCCCGCAGCATGGCGTCGGACGGTGCGTCCCATCCGAAGGCGGCGCACAGGACGTGCATGGCGAGACGTGGAGGAACCGCGTTGCCGATCTGCTGACCGACATCGCGGCCGCGCCAAGGGTAGTCGGCCGGGAAGGTCTGCAGACGACCGGCTTCGGAATACGTGAAACGCTCGAGCTCCACGTCGCCGGGGCCGACCATGCGATTGCGGAAAATCTTGCCCGTGACCGTGGCCGACGGCTCGGTCGAGCGGCGTCGACCGCGGGCCTTGGGATCGCCGCCGGTGCCGTAGTTGGAGATCACTTCGAAGTCGGTTTCGCGGACGATCACTTCGTCCATGGTCCGCCACTCCAGAAGGTTCTCGTCTCCCTCGTCGCGCCCGACGCCCTTGCGGTAGACGCGGTGGGTGGGTGCCGGGAGCTTGACAGGTTCGTCGCCGTACCGGGCGATCAACACGGCCCGGCGGCGGGTCTGCGGGATGCCGAACGCCTCGGTGTGCAGGATGCCGCAGTCCGCCTGGTAGCCCTCGCCCTCGAATGCTTTCTTGTAGGCCGTCCACACCGGAAGTACGGCCGGTACCTGTTCGAGGACAATTGCCTTGTAGGGCTTTCGGTCGGGGGAGTCGATTGCGTCGAGAGCCCACATGAGGGGCTGCAGCACCAGACCCGTCCGCTCGTCGTCGAGCTTGGCCAGGTCCTTCTGGATCTCTTCGCGATCCTCCCGGGCGATGAGCCGCCCGACGAACTCCAACACCTGGTCGAGGGCCCGGCGCCCGGCGCCCGAGCCCGCGACGGTGAAGGTCTGGCAGGGAGGGCCTCCGGCCAGCACGTCGGCTTCGGGGCAGTTCGACGGTCCGAACATGCGGACATCGCCTTCCCACGTCTCCAGGCCGGCGGCTCGGCGTGTGGTGCACGCGGCGGAGTCCCATTCAATGCCCACCGTGGGGATGCCGAGCTTGTCTGCCGCCACGTCGAGCCCCCCGGGGCCGGCGAACAGATCCACGATCTTGGTGGGCTGCACTTGGTTCTCCTGATTGTCGTAACGGGGCGACGGTACGTGGCTCGATGAGCCTGGGTGCCCGCTTTGACGGCCGCTTGCTGGCGACCATGCAGCGTACCTCGATGCACTGACAACGGACGTTGTGCACCGTTGCCCGGCGCCGGGGGGCGAATGCCTCTGCGCAGGTCACCACCGGTCGGCGTTTGGGTCCCCGCCGATGGCCGGTCCAAGGCGAATGCCGGGCCGAGGTCTCCCCGAAAGGACGTGACAACCACTCAGGGCCGGTCTCCCTTGCGGGAGACCGGCCCTGAGCTGGTCTTACTGGGTCGGGGTGGCGGGATTTGAACCCACGGCCTCTTCGTCCCGAACGAAGCGCGCTACCAAGCTGCGCCACACCCCGGTCTTGCGGTTTGTCGCTCCGTCTCCTTCGCGACGAGTAGAACTCTACCGGACGCTCGCCGAGACACGAAATCCGGTTTCGGGTGGGCGTCCGGCGGGGGTCAGCGGGGGGCCGGGACGAGGGTGAGGAGGGTGGCCTCGGGCGGGCAGGCGAAGCGGACGGGGGTGTAGCGGTTGGTGCCGCAGCCGGCCGAGACGTGGAGGTGGGAGCGGTGGCCGCCGGCGGTGTGGGTGGAGAGGCCCTTGACCCGGCGGGTGTCGATGTCGCAGTTGGTGACCAGGGCGCCGTAGAAGGGGATGCAGAGCTGGCCGCCGTGGGTGTGGCCGGCCAGGATCAGCGGGTAGCGGTCGGCGGTGAAGGCGTCGAGGACGCGCAGGTAGGGCGCGTGGACGACGGCGAGGGAGAGGTCGGCGTCGGCGGAGGGGCCGCCGGCGACGTCGCTGTAGCGGTCGCGGCGGATGTGGGGGTCGTCGAGGCCGGTGAACTCCAGGTCGAGCCCGTTCACGGTGAGCCGGCCGCGGGTGTTGGTGAGGTCGAGCCAGCCGGCCCCGTCGAAGCCGTCGCGGAGCTTCTCCCACGGGTTGTGGACGGCTCCGGTGATGCCGCGGCGGGCGGTGCCGTCGGGGTTGTTCATGCCGTGGGCGCCGCTGCGCATGGCCTGGAGGTAGCGTGCCGGGTTCTTGCGGGCCGGGCCGTAGTAGTCGTTGGAGCCGAAGACGTAGACGCCGGGGAACTCCATGAGGGGCCCGAGCGCGTCGAGGGTGGCCGGGACGCCGAGCGGGTCGGAGAGGTTGTCGCCGGTGTTGACCACCAGGTCGGGGCGCAGGCCGGCCAGGCTCTTCAGCCAGCGCTGCTTCTTGCCCTGCCCGCTCACCATGTGGATGTCGGACACCTGGAGGACCCGGATCGGGCGGGCGCCGCGCGGGAGGACGGGGACCTCGATCCGGCGGAGGCGGAAGGCCCGGACCTCGTACCCGACGGAGTAGGCGAGGCAGGCGGTGCCGGCGGCGGCGATGCCGAGGGGAACGGAGTACAGCGGTCGCATCAGCCCATGCTCTCAGACGGTGGATCAGCGGGCGCACGCCCGGAGTCGGCGGGGAGGGCGGCGGCCGGGGGCGTCTCCTCGGTCTCTCGGCGGGCGCGCAGGGAGCGGACCTTGTGGCGGTTGCCGCAGCGTTCCATCGAGCACCAGCGCCGGCGGCCGGGGCGCGAGGTGTCGACGAAGATCAGTCGGCAGTCGTGGGCGCCGCATTCCCGGATCCGGTCCGCGTACGGGCCGGTGAGCAGGGCGATGGCGTCCCGGGCGAGGGTGGAGGCCAGCTGGGCTCCGTCGGCGGGTGGTGGGGCGGCCGCGGTGCCGTCCGGGGCGATCCGGGGGACCAGCGGCGGGTGCTCGGCGGCCCGGTTGAGGACGGCGTAGTCCTCGGGTTCGCCGGGGCGGCCGTGGGCGCGGGCGGCGGCCAGGTGCCACAGGGCGTCGCGGAGGGTGCGGGTGGCGGTGAGCTCGGCGGGGGAGATCCGTACGGCGTCGGCGGGCAGCCGCAGCCGGGACGGCGGGAGCCAGGCGGCGAGGTCGGCGGGCCGGTGCAGCACCTCGTACCGGGCGTACGGGCCGGGTCCGCCGGTGGTGAGCAGTTCCAGGCAGAGGGCGCCGGGGTCGAAGTGGAAGCGGCTGCCTCCGGGGGTGGTGAGGACCAGCCCGGGCGGGGTGTGCCGGCCGGCCGTGCCGTCGGGCGGTGCGGCGGCCGGGTCGGCCGGGTCGGCAGGGTCGGTCGCGTCGGCCGCGTTCCGGGGGACCGGGTCGTCTCCGTCGGTCATGCGCCCCAGGATAGGTGTAACCGGGAAGACGGGTTACGGGGCCGGAGGGGGAACGGAGAGGGGCGGGCCGCTGCCGGGCGGAAGGGCTGACCCTTGGTCAGGAGGTTCCGCCCGGAGGTGCGGAGCACCCCGTCGCCCGGCATCCCCGTCGCCCGGAGCGGCACTCCGGGCGACGGGGGCGCGGGCCGGCCTCAGGCCGGAATGGCGTTGACGTACTCGCGCATCATCCGGGGGACCCGGTACGCGTACTGGTGGCCGCGATTCACCTGGACGACGGAGAAGTCGACCAGTTCGGCCAGGACGTCGAGGTTGCGGGAGGGCTCCCGGCCGGCCGGGCCGCCGCCGTCGACGGGTTCCTTCCGGATGTCGTCGATGGAGAACTCCTCGGGGAACCGGGAGAGCCGTCTGAGTGCCCGGCGCTGCCGTTCGTCGAGCAGTCCGTACGCCCAGGCGAGGCTGCGGTGCAGCGAGCGGTGGTGGGAGAGCCCGCCGACCTCCTCCTGGCCGAGGATCGGCAGCACCCGGCACTCGTCCACCAGGACGTGCAGGGGCACCGAGCGCATCCGCACGGCGGCGTTCTCGATCGCGAGCGCCAGGCCGCCGAGGCGTCGGCAGAGCTCGACCACCTGCGGCATCTGGTCGCCGAGGTCGAGCGTCGGGGCGACCGAGTGCACCCGGTGGCAGAACAGCTCGGCGGCCGGCGGGCAGCCGTACGGGCCGTCCGGGTGGTCGACCGACAGCGGTGAGACCTCCCACAGGTCGGCGGGGACCCCGGCGGGCGCCCGCAGCGAGGTGATCATGATGTGGAGTGCCGGGTGCCGCGCCAGCAGTGTCCTGACCTGCCGGGCCACCGTGTCGATGACGTGCTCGGCGTTGTCGACGACCAGCAGCAGCTGCAGCTCGGGGCCGGTCCGCGGGTCGCGGCCGAAGCCCCGGAGGAGGGCGTCGAGCGCGCGCTGGGCCTGGGCCGAGGCGGCCGCCGGGTCGACGGCCTCGGGGGTGACCGAGCCGAGCTCCAGGACCACGACGCCGTCCCGGAAGCGGTCCAGCAGGTGGGCGGCAGAGTCCAGCGCCAGCCGGGTCTTGCCGACCCCGGCCGGTCCGGTGAGCACCAGCGGACGGCCCGGTCGCAGGGCGGTCACGACGTGCAGCAGGTCGGCCCGTCGGCCGACGGTGATGTCCGTCTTGGGTCGCAGTCCCCGCCACCGCGCGTTGTCCGGGAGCTCGGCGACGCGGGCCGGGAATCCGGGTTCCGGCCGGGTGGGCGGCAGCCCGGCCGGGGCGCCCGCGTGAACGACCTGGGAGAGCAGGGTGTCGTCCCGGTTGGTCGCCGCGGCGAACAGCGCGCCCACCAGGAGTTCCACGGAACTGCGTCGCGGATTCTTGATGGCGCCGGTTTCCAGGTTGCGAATGGTGCGGACGCTGACAGTGGAGTGTTCGGCTAATTGCTCCTGGCTCCAGCCGACCATCTTCCGTTGGGTCACCAACATCGATCGAAGCTGATTGTTGTCCATTCCCCCGCGCTTCCTGCTGTTGTGAGCAGAATAAAAGTCAGAACTCGATGCGCCGCTTTTACGGCGCCCATCGCTCCGAAAAGCGATCACTGTCGCCGGGCGGTCGGGCAGCCGGGCGGAGTGCGGGCGTGCGCGCTCGTTCCGGCAGGGGGCGCAAGGGACCCGGGCCGCCAGGTGTCAGGGCCGCCAGGTGCCTGGGCGGCAGTGTGCCAGTGCCGTGGAATAATGAATCGGGGACGTGATGACGGGTTGTCGCAGTTGTTCGTGGCGGTCTTCGGCGATGATTCGACGGTGATTCGAGGTGAGGTGATCGCCGCCATCGGCTGCTCAAGCGACGCGCGAACGAGTGTACTACGCGGACTATTTTCGGCGAAGCGGTCACAGTGTTCGATTTGCCCCTCCGGGACCGGCAACTTCGCTCCGGATCCGGCAATTTTCGGCATTGCGGCCGATATTGTGCAAGCATTATCGGCCACCGTGGCCGAATCCCGTCGCTTGTTCCCGGAGTCGGGCATCGATTGTTCATGGAATCGACCGCCGCCCGTTCCCGGGTCGGATCGGCGCCGTCCGGCGGGCTGTCGGGCGCCCTCGGCCGGGGTTGTCGGGGATGCCGGCCGGGGTTCTCGGGGGATACTCGTTCAACTGCGGAAACCCCGGTGGGTGCCCAGGGAAACCCGGTTGAGCCCACCCACAGCCGAAGGATAAGAAGAGGAAATGACAACGCTCAAGGAGCAGCTGCACGAGAACCTCACGGCTGCCATCAAGGACCGGGACGAGCTGCGCGCGTCCACCATCCGGCTCACGCTGGCCGCCGTCACCAGCGAGGAGGTGGCGGGCAAGCAGAAGCGCGAGCTGTCCGACGCCGATGTGCTGAAGGTGATCGGCCGCGAGGCGAAGAAGCGCCGGGAGGCGGCCGAGGCCTTCGACACGGCGGGCCGGACGGAGCAGGCGGCCCGGGAGCGGGCCGAGGGCGAGGTGCTGGCGACCTACCTGCCCAAGCAGCTCTCCGACGAGGAACTGGCCGCGATCGTGGCGGCCGCCGTGGCCGAGAGCGGTGCGAGCGGCCCGCAGGGGATGGGCGCCGTCATGAAGCTGGTGAAGCCCAAGGTCGACGGTCTGGCCGAGGGCGGCCGGGTCGCCGCGGCCGTGAAGGCCGCCCTGGCCTGAGCCGGGTGCCCGGACACCCCCGCGGACGCCGGTCCGCCGGTCCCGTCCCGTCGCCCAGGTGACGCCCCCAGGTGACGCCCCGCCCCGGTCGTGCGCCGCCCCGGCAGCACGCCGAAGGGGCGCCCTCCGCACTGGAGGGCGCCCCTTCGCCGTGTCGGCCGTTCGCGGCCCGGGACGGGTCAGCCGTTCCCGTTGCCGCCGCCGTGCCGGCCGCCGTTCCCGTTCCCGTTGCCGGGGAAGGGCGGGAAGGTGAACCCGCCGGGGAAGCCGCCGGGCAGTCCACCGGGGAGCCCGCCGGGCTGGCCGCCGGGCTGACCGGGGTTGCCGCCCTGCTGCGGCGGCGGGGGGTTGCCGCCGGGCTGCGGGGCGTTCGGGTCGGTGGCCGGTGCGGTGGCGCCCGCCGGGGGAGCGGCCGGCTGCGGGTCCGGGATGTTGGCGGTCTGGATCGGCTCCAGCGGCGTTCCCTTGAGAGCCTGGTTCATCGCCATCGCCCAGATCGGGCCGGGGCCGTCGGCGCCGAACACCTCGGGGTAGTACTTGCCGCCGATGGTGATGTTCTTCATCTTGACGCCGCCGGCCGGGCCGCCGAGCCAGACCGCGGCGGCCAGCGACGGGGTGTAGCCGCTGAACCAGGCGGCCTTCTTCTCGTCGGTGGTACCGGTCTTGCCGGCGATCTTGCGGCCGTCGTCCATGGTCAGGGCGGCCGCGGTGCCCTTCTCGGTCACGTTGAGCAGGACGGCGTTGAGCGAGTCCGCGGTCTGCTCGGAGAAGGCCTGGCTGCACTGGGACTGCGGGACCGGGATGTCCTTGCCGTCCACCGTGGTGATCTTGTTGATCGCGATCGGGGTGCAGTACTTGCCGCGGGCGGCGAAGGTCGCGTAGACGTTCGCCATGGTCAGCGGGGAGAGCTCCAGGGTGCCGAGGACCATCGAGGGCACCTCCTGGAAGGCGTCGCCCTTGGCGGACTGGGTGATGCCCAGCTTGTTCGCCATCTGCTTCATCGCGCAGAGGCCGACCTGCTGCTCCATCTGCACGAAGTAGGTGTTGACCGAGCGGGCCATGGCCTCCTTCAGCTGGTACGGCCCGACCTCGCTGTCCTGCTCGTTCTTCACCGTCTCCTTGGGCTTGACGGTGTTCTTCCAGGTGCCCGAGCAGGTGGACATCTGCGGGTACTCGATCTTGTTCTCGGACGGGAACGCCTGGGTGTTCGACATGCCCGACTCCAGCGCGGCCGCGGCCAGGATCGGCTTGAAGGTCGAACCGGTCTGGAAGCCGTTGCCGCCGCCCATCGCGGCGTCCACGTTGAGGTTGACGACGGTCTGGTTCTTGTTCGGGTCCAGGCCGTACGGGCGGGTCTGGGCCATCGCCAGGATCTTGCCGCTGCCCGGCTCCATCATGGTCGCGGCGGCCGACACCGTGTCGGTCACGTTGACCTTCTTGGTGACGGCGTTCTGCGCGGCGGCCTGCTTGTCCGGATCCAGCGTGGTGTAGATGTTCAGGCCGCCGGTGTTCCACACCTTCTTGCGCTCGTCGGCGTTCTTGCCGAAGGCCGGGTCCTGCTTGACCACGTGGCGGACGTAGTCGCAGAAGAAGCCCATGCCGGCCTGGGCGGTGATGCAGCCGTTCTGCGGGTCCTTGTACTTCAGGCCCAGCGGGGCGGCCTTCGCCTCCTTCGCCTGGTCGGCGGTGATGTGCTTGTTCTCCAGCATCTTGTCGATCACGACGTTGCGGCGCTTGACCGTGTTCTCGGGGTAGCGCACCGGGTCGTAGGACGACGGGTTCTGCACCATGCCGGCCAGGGTGGCGGCCTCGGCGACGGTCAGGTCCTTGTTGCTCTTGCTGAAGTAGCGCTGGGAGGCGGCCTCGACCCCGTAGGCCTGGTGGCCGTAGAAGGTGATGTTGAGGTAGTTGGTGAGGATCTGGTCCTTGGACAGGTCCTCCTCCAGCTTGATGGCGACCTTGAGCTCCTGGATCTTGCGGCCCAGGGTCTTGCGCTGGGCCTCCAGGACGGCCGCCTGGTCGTCGCCGGCCTTCTCCACGTTGACGTTCTTCACGTACTGCTGGGTCAGCGTGGAGGCGCCCTGGGAGGCGGTGCCGCTCTCCGCGTTCTTGCTGACCGCGCGGAGGATGCCCTTGAGGTCGACGGCGCCGTGCTCGTAGAAGCGGGCGTCCTCGATGTCCACCTGGGCGTGGCGCATGAACGGCGACATCTGATCGACGGTCAGGACCGTGCGGTCGCGCTCGTAGACCTTGGCGATCAGCCCGCCCTTGGCGTCGAAGATCTGGGTGGCCTGGGTGAGCGGCGGGGTCTTGAAGTCGTCCGGGATGTTGTCGAAGCTCTCCGCCGTGTCCTTGGCGGTCAGCCCGATGGCGCCGACGGCGGGCAGGGCGAGACCGGCCAGCAGGACTCCGGAGAGCACGCTGACGCCCAGGAACTTCACGCCGTTGCCGGCGTGCTCCAACGGTGATCCGCCGGTCCTGCCGCGCGGAGCTCCGGTGTTGCCTGGGGGCTGGGGTGCCTGTGGGCGCTTCGGTGCCATGGGGAGAACCCTACGTCGCGGATTCCCGCACACAGCGGCAGGCGTTCGCCTAGGCTTGTCACAAGCTTGCGACAGCTTCGGTGCGTCAACATCGCTCACTCTTGTGGGCGAGGAGACTTGCCCGGAATGCCCTGTGATGGCCGGGTTTTGAGGCAGCTGTGGCCTACTGTACCCGTGTGTTCAGTCACGCTCCGTGGTGACTCCTGTGGCGAGAGTGCGGGCTCCGCTTTTGGCAAGGCGTGCGACCTGCGATCACTCCAACGAGTGAGCTGATTGATACCCATAGTCCAATCGGGTCATTCGAGATTGAGCCCGAAGGGGCTGTTGCAAGCTGTCGTTCTTCCGTAACGTCCTCAACTGGCAACGGTGAATATGCCGTTGCCGCCGTGGGGGAGCCTCGAAACGGGAGAGGACGGCGCCGGCATGGGCTGGGTTGACGACTGGAGTGCGCAGGCCGCCTGCCGCACGAGTGATCCGGACGAACTGTTCGTCCAGGGGGCGGCGCAGAACCGCGCGAAGGCGGTGTGCAGCGGCTGCCCCGTCCGGACGGAGTGCCTCGCGGACGCCCTGGACAACCGGGTGGAGTTCGGGGTGTGGGGCGGGATGACGGAGCGCGAGCGCCGTGCGCTGCTGCGCCGCCGCCCGACCGTCATCTCGTGGCGGAGGTTGCTGGAGACGGCACGCACCGAGTACGAGGAGTCCCTCGCGACCGGAGTGATACTGACGGACTACGCCCAGGCGGGCTGAGCCCTACCGCCACCGCGCGGTCCGGGCCGGTCGGCCCTCGGGCACGGGCTACACCGCGCCGTTGAGCCGGTCCCCGATGGCCCGGAGCCCGTCCAGGTCGTGCACGTCGCCCGGCAGCGCCGGCACCTCCACGATCGGCACGTCCGGGTACACCGAGACGAAGCGGTCGCGGGTGCGGCGTTCGCGCCCCATGATCTGCATCCGTTCGGCGTGCAGTCGCAGCAGCCCGGCCGCGAGCAGTTCCGCAGCGGGCGAGGCGTGCTCCGAGCCGTTCTCCTCCAGGGCCTCGGCGGCCGCCAGCGCCCGCTCCGCGGTGAGCTGCGGTGCCCCCGTGTCGTGCACCCGGTTGAGCACCAGCCCGGCCAGCGGCATCCGGTCCGCGGCCAGCCGGTCCACGAAGTACGCCGCCTCGCGCAGCGCGTCCCGCTCCGGCGCGGCCACCACCAGGAACGCCGTGCCCGGCGCCTTGAGCAGCTGGTACGTACGGTCCGCGCGCTCCCGGAAGCCGCCGAACATCGAGTCCATCGCGCTGACGAAGGTCTGCACGTCGGTCAGCAGCTGAGCACCGAAGATCTTGCCCAGAGTGCCGGTGAGCAGTCCCATCCCGACGTTCAGGAAGCGCATCGCGCTGCGCCCGCCGACCTTGGCCGGGGCGGTGAGGATCCGGATCACCCGGCCGTCCAGGAAGGATCCGAGCCGGTTGGGCGCGTCCAGGAAGTCCAGTGCCGAGCGGGACGGCGGGGTGTCCACGACGATCAGGTCCCACTCCTCGGCGGCGCGCAGCTGCCCGAGCTTCTCCATCGCCATGTACTCCTGCGTGCCCGCGAAGCCGGCCGACAGGGACTGGTAGAAGGGGTTCTCCATGATCGCCTTGGCCCGCTCGGGCTCGGCGTGGGCCAGCACGACCTCGTCGAAGGTCCGCTTCATGTCCAGCATCATGGCCTGGAGCTCGCCGTCGCCGGTGACCCCCTTGACCACCCGGGGGGTGTTGTCGAGTTCGGTCAGGCCCATCGACTGGGCGAGCCGGCGGGCCGGGTCGATGGTCAGCACCACGACCTTGCGGCCGCGCTCGGCCGCCCGCAGGCCGAGCGCCGCGGCGGTGGTGGTCTTGCCGACGCCGCCGGAGCCGCAGCAGACGATGATCCTGGTCTTCGGGTCGTCGATCAGCTCGTCCACCGCGAGTCGCCGCCCGGTGCTCCGTACCCCGCTGTTCGAGGTCATGCCGCCCCCTGCCGCTTCAGTTCGCCCGCCAGCCGGTACAGCCCGCCGAGGTCCACGCCCTCGCCCAGCAGCGGCAGTTCGTACGTCGGGAGCCGCAGCTGCTGGATGTCGGCGCGCTGCGCGCGCTCCAGCTCGACCCGCTCGGCGTGCTCCCTGGCCTGCGCCAGCAGGGGGTCGATCAGCGGCTCCACCGCCGCCCGGACCTTCTCCGCGGCGCGCGTGCGGCCGCCGAGCCCGGCCTCGCCGAGCGCCACGGCGACCTCCTCGCGGTGGTCCCCGTCCACCGCGGCCACCGCCGCCGCGTCCAGCACCGGCGGCCGGACCATGTTGACCATCACCCCGCCCACCGGGAGCTTCGCCTCGCGCAGCTCCCCGATGCCGTCGACCGTCTCCTGCACCGGCATCTCCTCCAGCAGGGTGACCAGGTGCACCGCGGTCTCCGGCGACTTCAGCACCCGCATCACGGCCTGCGCCTGGGTGTGTATCGGGCCGATCCGGGCCAGCCCGGCGACCTCCGCGTTGACGTTCAGGAACCTGGCCAGCCGCCCGGTCGGCGGGGCGTCCATGACCACCGCGTCGTAGCGCCGCCGGCCGGCCGGGTCCTTGCGCCTGGTCGCCTCGCAGGCCTTGCCGGTGAGCAGGACGTCCCGCACACCGGGCGCGATGGTGGTGGCGAAGTCGACGAAGCCGACCTTCTGGAGCGCCTTCCCGGCCCGGCCGAGCTTGTAGAACATCTCCAGGTACTCCAGCAGCGCCAGCTCGGTGTCGATCGCCAGCGCGAAGACCTCGCCGGGCCCGCCCCCACCGGCGGGTAGCCCCAGCTGGGCGCGGGAGACCGAGGCGATCCGGCGCTCCTCGTACGGCAGCGCGGCGATCCCGAACAGCTCGGCGATGCCCTGCCGGCCCTCGACCTCGATCAGCAGCACCCGTCCGCCGTCGGCGGCGAGCGCCAGGGCCAGCGCCGCGGCCAGCGTGGTCTTCCCGGTGCCGCCCTTGCCGCTGACCACGTGCAGCCGGACGCCCTCCCAGTCGGGGTCGCGCCGGGCCGCCTGGCCGGGGGTGCGTGCCACGCTCCGTCTCCGTCCGTCTCCGTCCTACGGGCGTCCCCTCCTGACGAGGGTGCCCCTCACCAGGGTCCCCTCCCGACGGGGGTGCCCTTCACCAGGGTGCCCTCTCGCGAGGGTAACCAGGGAGCGCACCGGATGCCCGGAGCACCTGGGCCGTCAGGCCGGATCATGCCCTCTTTGTGCCCCACCTCACACGCCTCGCGGCCGTCGGAGCGGATCACCGCGACGGCTCGTCTAGAGTCTGGCCATGACCAAGTGGGAATACATGACGGCGCCCCTGCTGGTGCACGCCACCAAGCAGATCCTGGACAACTTCGGCGAGGACGGCTGGGAGCTCGTCCAGGTCGTGCCCGGCCCGAACCCGGAGCAGCTGGTGGCCTACTTCAAGCGGGAGAAGAACGCATGAGCAAGGTCGAGGAGAAGCTCGCCGAGCTGGGTCTGACCCTGCCTCCGGTGGCCGCCCCGGTCGCCGCCTACGTGCCGGCCGTGCACTCCGGCGACCTCGTGTTCACCTCCGGCCAGCTCCCGGTGGTCGGCGGCAAGCTGCCGACCACCGGCAAGGTCGGTGCCGAGGTCTCCCCGGAGGAGGCCAAGGACCTCGCGCAGATCTGCGGGCTGAACGCCCTGGCCGCCGTGAAGTCCGTGATCGGCGACCTCGACCGGATCGAGCGGGTCGTCAAGGTCGTCGGCTTCGTCGCCGCCGCCCCCGACTTCATCGGTGTCCCGGCCGTCGTCAACGGCGCCAGCGAGCTGCTCGGCAAGGTGCTGGGCGCTGCGGGCGTGCACGCCCGCAGCGCCGTCGGCGTCGCGGTGCTGCCGCTGGACGCCCCGGTCGAGGTCGAGCTCGTGGTGCGCGTCAAGACCGTCTGAACGTGATCGCGGGGGCGGGGCCGGGCCTGTCCGGCCCCGCCCCCGTGTGGCCGGAGTGTGTCCGATCGATCCGTGAGCCTGGCGGGAATCGCCGGGCACGCCCTAGCATCCGGGCATGGACCATCGAGCGACGACGCTCCCGATGCCGCCCGGCTGGCCCGCCCGGATCCGGGCGGTCGCATCCGGCGCGGTGACCCCGCCGGTGCCCAGGCCCGCCGCCACCGTCGTGCTGCTGCGCGACGCCGCCGGGGGGCCGGAGGCCTACCTGCTGCGCAGGCGCACCTCGATGGCCTTCGCGGCCGGGATGTACGCCTACCCCGGCGGCGGGGTGGACCCGCGGGACGCCGAGGTCGAGCCGGGCTGGGCCGGGCCGACGCCCGGGGAATGGGCGCGACGGCTCGGGGTGGACGCCCGGACGGCGCGGGCGGTGGTCTGCGCGGCCGTCCGGGAGACCTTCGAGGAGGCCGGCGTGCTGCTGGCCGGCCCGGACGCCGACAGCGTCGCCGCGCCGCGCGACTGGTCCGCCGAGCGGGCCGCGCTGGAGGCGCACGAGCTGTCCTTCGCCGAATTCCTCCGCGACCACGGCCTGGTGCTGCGCAGCGACCTGCTGAGCGGCTGGGCCCGCTGGATCACCCCCGAGTTCGAGGAACGGCGCTACGACACCTGGTTCTTCGTCGCCGCGCTGCCGGCCGGCCAGCGCGCGGCCCTGGAGGTCGGCGAGGCCGACCGGGTCGCCTGGCTGACCCCCGCCGAGGCGGTGCGCGGCCACCGGGAGGGCCGGTTCGGCATGCTGCCGCCGACCGTGACGGTGCTGCGCGAGCTGTCCTCGGCCCGGACCGCGGCCGAGGCACTGGCCGCGGCCGCCGACCGCCCGCTGACGCCGGTCCTGGGCCGGGCCGAGATCCGCGGCGACCGCCTGACGGTCCGCTGGCCCGGCTACCAGGAACTGACCATCGACGGGGAGTTCCCCGAGGGCTCCTGACCGTTCCACCGGTGGGGCCTCCCGGGCCCCCGTACCGGCTGCGGGTCGTACACCCCGCAGGACGCGACCTTCCCGTACCGACGCAGAGAGAGGACCGACGCCCGATGACCCACAACGACGTGGCTCGCCGGACGGCGCCCGAGATGCCCGCCCGCCGTCTGACTCCCCGTGACCCCGCCTGCGTGAGCCAGGTCCCGTTCGTCGAGGTGGCGCAGCGCGCCCTCGTCCGGGCACTGCCGCTGCGGGCCCTGCACCGAGACGGCGGAGGCGGCCGGTGAGCGGACTCCTGCCGGGCGACCCCGCCGCCGCCGTCGGCGGCGAGGCCACCCCTCGGGCGCTGTGCGTGCTGGCACCGAACCCGTCGCCGATGACGCTGGACGGCACCAACACCTGGCTGCTCTCCGAGCCCGGCTCGGACCTCGCGGTGGTGATCGACCCGGGCCCGCTGCACGAGGGCCACCTGCGCCGGGTGGTCGACCTCGCGCGGGAGCGGGGCAAGCGGATCGCGCTGACCCTGCTCACCCACGGCCACGCCGACCACTCCGAGGGCGCGGCCCGCTTCGCCGAGCTGACCGGCTCCGAGGTGCGGGCCCTGGACCCGGCGCACCGGCTGGGCTCGGAGGGCCTGGTGGGCGGCCAGCGCCTGGACGTCGGCGGCCTCGACCTGCGGGTGGTGGCCACCCCGGGGCACACCTCGGACTCGCTGACCTTCCACCTGCCGGACGACGGTGCGGTGCTCACCGGCGACACCGTGCTCGGCCGCGGCACCACGATGGTCGCGCACCCCGACGGCCGGCTGGGCGACTACCTGGACTCGCTGCGCCGGCTGCACACCATGGCCTCCCAGCACGGCGTGCGCACGGTGCTGCCCGGCCACGGCCCGGTGCTCGGGGACGCGCTGGGCGCCGTCGACTTCTACCTGGCCCACCGGGCCGCCCGGCTCGCCCAGGTGGAGACCGCGGTCGAGGCGGGCTGCCGGACCGCGCCCGAGGTGGTGGCCCGGGTCTACTCCGACGTGGACCGGGCGCTGTGGCCGGCCGCCGAGCTGTCGGTGCGGGCCCAGCTGGACTACCTGGAGGACCACGGGCTGATCCCGGGCGCCGAGTGATCCCCTGAACGCGGGAACGCGGGGGTGAACGCGGAGGGGCCCGTCCGATCCGGACGGGCCCCTCCGCGTTCGCGGGCGTCAGCGGCGTTTCGCCGGCGTCAGCGCGAGCGGCGCGACAGCCGCTCGACGTCCAGCAGCACCACCGCGCGGGCCTCCAGCTTCAGCCAGCCGCGGCCGGCGAAGTCGGCGAGCGCCTTGTTGACCGTCTCGCGGGAGGCGCCGACCAGCTGGGCCAGCTCCTCCTGGGTGAGGTCGTGGGCGACGTGGATGCCCTCCTCGGACTGCACGCCGAACCGGCGGGAGAGGTCCAGCAGGGCCTTGGCGACGCGGCCGGGCACGTCGGAGAAGACCAGGTCGGACATCACGTCGTTGGTGCGGCGCAGGCGGCGGGCGATGGCCCGCAGCAGCGCGATGGAGACCTCGGGGCGGGCGTGCAGCCAGGGCTGGAGGTCGCCGTGGCCGAGGCCCAGCAGCTTGACCTCGGTCAGCGCGCTGGCGGTCGCGGTGCGCGGGCCCGGGTCGAACAGCGACAGCTCGCCGATCATCTCGCTGGGGCCGAGCACGGCCAGCATGTTCTCGCGGCCGTCCGGCGAGGCGCGGTGCAGCTTGACCTTGCCCTCCGCCACGACGTACAGCCGGTCGCCCGGGTCGCCCTCGTGGAACAGCGACTCCCCACGGGCGAGGGTGACCTCGGTCATGGAAGCGCGCAGCTCGCCGGCCTGTTCGTCGTCGAGTGCCGCGAAGAGTGCGGCGCGCCGCAGAACGTCGTCCACGTGCTTCCTCCTTCTCGGCCGTACGGCGGGTGGGCCGTCCGGCGCAAGTTCCGTTCAGTGTTCTGCATCACCAAGCATGGCGCATGTCGCTCCGATCATATGAGGAGGGGGTGTGCCGAGGTGCGCCGTGCGGGGCCATTCGTACCGGTGGATCACCGGCCGGACCCGGTGACGGGAGCCCGGGGGAGGCCGCCGGTCGAACCTTTGTCCATCCGATTCGAACAGGGAAGCGGGCCCCGCCGTGCGGGCGTGTCCCGCCGCCGGTCCGCCCGGCGACGCGCGCCGGGCGGACCGGGGGGCGGACCGTACCGGAGCCGGGTGATCAGCCGGTGAAGCCCAGCTCGGCGAGGGCCCGGTCGATCCGGGCGCGGTGCGCGGCCTCCCAGTCGTCCAGGGTCTCGGCCGCCTCCTTGGCCAGCCTCGCCCGGGCCGCCTCCAGGACCCGCGCCCGCTCGGCGGCGGGCACCACCACGACACCCTCCTCGTCGGCCACCACGGTGTCGCCGGCCGCCACCGACACCCCGCCGCAGGTCACCGGGGCGCCGTGGGTGCCCAGCCGCTCCTTCGCCCCGGGGATCGGGATCACCCCGCGGGCGAAGACCGGGAAGGCCAGCTCCCGCACCTCGGCGAGGTCCCGGATCAGGCCGTCGGCCACGAAGGCCGCCACGCCCCGGCGCTGCGCCACCGCGCAGACGTTGCCGCCGGCCAGCGCGTGGTCCAGGTCGCCGGACTCCACCACGATCACCGAGCCGGGCCCGGCCCGGTGGATCGCCGCGTGCAGCATCAGGTTGTCGCCGGGCGGGCACCGCACGGTGAAGGCCGGTCCGGCCACCCGGGGCATGCCCGTCCACAGCGGTCGCAGGCCGGCGTCCATGACCTGGGCGCGGCCCAGGACGTCGGCCAGGGTGGTGGTGGGGATGTCCTTGAAGTCCTCGTCCATGCTTCCTCGTCCGTCGTTGGTCGTCCGTCGGTGATTGTCCGTCGTTGGTCGTGCGCCGGTGACGCGACTCCGGTGATCGCCGGAAGACTGGACGGTGCCCCCGGGCCGCGCGTCAGGCGTAGAACTTCAGCAGTTCCGGCGCCAGCACCTCGGCGGACACCTCGTGGGTCTGGCCGTCCAGCGTCCGGTACTCGGCGTCCGGCACGGCCGCCGCCACCGCGCGGGCCGGGGCCCGCAGCGTCTCCGGGCTGGCGCCGCCGTCCAGGACCAGGGTCGGCACGGCGATCGTGGCCAGCAGGTCGACCGGGACGACCGCGCCGGTCCGGTCGCCGAGCGCCGCCGCGTCGTACGCCAGGGTCGGTGCGACCGCCTCGAACAGCGGCCACACCGGCGCGCCGCGCATCCCGTCCACCATCTCCGCCGGCGTCCCGGCGTAGACCATGAGGGCCGCGACCGCGTCCCCGCGGCGCCCCTCGGCGAGCGCCGCCGTCAGCTCGGCGACGTACTGGCGGAAGCGCTCGCTCTGCGCCTCCCCGGTGCTGAACGGCGGCTCGTAGACGGCGAGTCGGGTGATGCCGGTGCCCGCGGCGGCGGCCCGCAGCGCGAGTGCGGCGCCGGAGGAGTGGGCGAGGACGTGGGCCGAGCCGCCCGCCGCCGCGATGACGGCGGCCAGGTCCTCGATCTCGCGCTCCACCGCGAAGGGCGGGGTGTCCCCGCTGTCGCCGCGACCGCGCCGGTCGTAGGTCCACACGGTGTGCCGCGCCGCCAGCTGTTCGGCGATCGAGGCGCTCGGCCCCATGCCGCGGTGGCACAGTGCGCCGTCGACCAGGACGACGGCGGGGCCGGAGCCGGTGACGGAGAAGGCGAGGACGGTGCCGTCGGTGGAGACCACGGTGCTCATGGGTGTTCCTTGCTGTCGTACGAGTCGGTTGTGGAGGTAGACCGGGGTTCGCCGCAGAACTCATCGCTCCGGCCGAAATTTTCTTCCGGAGCTTCCGGAGCCCTGTGGCGGGGTGTCCGAGCGGCTATATGTTTCACGGGTAAATTACCTGCTAACCTTTTTGTATGGTCACAACCGCCCAGTTCCGCCAGGCACTTCGGGTCGGTCCGGCCGGGGACGGCTGGCACAAGCCCGCGCTCAGCGCCGTGGTCACCCTCGGCGCGCTCAACCTCACCCTGCTCGGCCTCGGCCGGCTCGACCTCGCCCTCTACACCTCGGCCGGCGGCCTGGGCGCGCTGTACGGGCACGGCCTGCCCTACCGGGCCCGGGCCCGGACGCTGGCCGGCGTGCTGCTCGGCACCGTGCTCAGCACCGGCGCCGCCCTCACCGCCGCCGCACTGACCCGCGACGCCGCCGTCCTGGTCGCGGTGGCGGCGGTGCTCGCCGCCCTGCACAAGCTGCTCTGCGACGCCGCCCGGATCGGCCCGCCCGGCAGTCTGATCATCACTTTCACCTCCGCCAGCTGCGCCTTCCTCCCGCAACGGCTCGCCGAGGTCCCGCCGCACCTGGCGCTCACCGCGCTCGGCGCCGCGCTGGCCTGGCTGGTCTGCATGGCCCCGGCCCTGGTGCGCCCGTACGGGCCCGAGCGGATCGCCACCGCCCGCGCCCTGGAGGCCGCCGCCCGGCTGCTGCGGCCCGGGCCCGGCCGGCCGGAGCCGGACGCCGCCGCCCGAACCGCCCTGGTCGGCGCGGTCGAGGCGGCCTGGCAGAGCCTCGCGCTCTCCACCCCGTCCCGGCGGCGCGCCCTCGGCGACGCGCCCGAGCGGCTGCTGGTGCGCGCGGAGGCCGCACTGGCCGGACCGGACCGGCCCGCCGACGCCGCGCGGTACCTCGACCTGGCCCGCGACCTGCGGCGCGGCCGCCCGCTGCCGACGCTCGACCTCACCGAGGCGGAGGCGGCCGAGCCTTCCGTCCGCCGTCCCGGCCCCCGACCGCCGCTCCGGCGGGCGCTGCGGCCCGGCTCGGCGCTGCTGCCGATCGCGCTGCGGGTCGCCGTCGGCTGCGCCGGTGCCGGGTGGATCTCGCTGGCGCTCGGCGTCGGCCGGCCGTACTGGGCGGTGGTCACCGCGGCCTCGGTGTTCCAGGCCAACAGCACGCTGTCCTGGCAGCGCGCGCTGCAGCGGGTGCTGGGCAACCTGCTCGGCCTGCTGCTGTTCACCGCCGCGCTGCCCGTCGCGCACACCGGCCCGGTGGCGCTGATCGGACTCGGGCTGGTCTGCCAGTTCGGGGCGGAGGCGACGATCGCCCGCAGCTACTGGCTGGCGACGGTCTTCGTGACCCCGATGGCGCTGCTGATGACGGAGTTCGCGGGCCCGCAGCCGGCCGGGGCGCTGATCGCCGACCGCTGGCTGGACACCTGCGTCGGGGCGCTCGCCGGCCTCGCGGCCTGCCTGCTGGTCACCAACCGCCGCACCGCCGCCCGGCTGACCCGCGCGCTCGCCGGAGCGGAGGCGGCCGGCCACCGCGCGTCGGCCGCCGTCCGCGCCGCCTCGCCCGCCCCGCCCGTCGCGCCCGCCTCGTCCGTCCCGGGCGTCCGGGCCGTCGCGGCCGGGAGCACCCCGGACGCCCTCGCCGCCCGTACCGGCCTCGCCGCGGCCCTGCTGGAGCTGCGCGAGGCCACCGACACCGCCGCCGGCGAGTGGCGCCGACCCGCCCTCCCGCACCAGCGCGCCACCGCCACCGAGCAGCAGGCCCACCACCTGCTGGCCGCGCTGCTGGAACACCGCGGCCGCGACGGCCTGTCCGATCCCGGCCCGGCCCTGCCGGACACGGCCCGGGCCGCGACGGGCACGGCCGGGGCCGCGACGGGCACGGCCGGGGCCGCGACGGGCACGCCCTAGGATCGAAGCCGAACGGCAGGCCGCAGAACGGGAGCAGCACACGTGGAGGACGTCGTCGCAGGTGTGCTGCGCCAGTGGGAGCGGGCCTACCCGGGGCTGGACACCGGTCCGATCGCCGTCCTCGGCCGGATCAACCGCTGCGCCGCGCTGCTCCAGCAGACCCCCGACCCGCTCACCCGGGCCGGCCTCACCCGCGCCGAGTTCGACATCCTCGGCGCCCTGCTCCGCCTCGACCGCGAGCTGACCCCCACCCAGCTGGCCCGGGAGAGCTTCGCCTCCGGGGCCGCCGTCACCAAGCGCCTGCGGCTGCTGGAGGAGCGCGGCCTGGTCAGCCGCCGCACCGACGACCGGGACCGCCGGGTCGCCCACCTCGCGCTCACCGAGGAGGGCCGGACGCTGGTGGACGGTCTGATCCAGGAGCTCGTCGCCTACGACCGCGCCCTGCTGGCCGGACTCACCCCCGCCGAGCAGGACCGGCTCGCCGAGGCCCTCAGCGGCCTGCTGAACAGCCTTGAGGGGACGATCGGCCGCACCCCGGCCTGAGCCGGCGAACCGTGGCGGAGCGTCAACGGTGGTGCTCCGGCGGGAAACTATGCTCGTGGTGCGGGCGCACGGGGGCGCCGGGTGCGCGGCGGGCTCCCGCTGGGCGCGCGGTGTGTCGAGCCGTCTACCGGGAGTTCCCCTTGGGCCACAGCGCGGACCGAACCGACGCCGATCGCTCCCGTCCGAAGCACCCCGGCGGCTTCGGGCGCTTCGGTGGCTCCGGCGGCTCCGGTGACCCGCTCGCGCGGCTCACCCGGGGCATCGTGGTCATGGTCGCCGTCGGCTTCTGCGCCGCCTCGGCGCTGGCCACGGTCCGCAACCACGACGGCCTGGCCTACCAACTGCCCGCCGTCGCGCTGCTGCTGGTCCTGCTCGGCCTGCAGATCGGGCACGCCGGTCCGTGGCGTCTGGCGCGGCGCTGGTGGCCGTGGAGCCTGGTCGTCCACGGGGTGCTCACCTACCTGCCGTTCCTGTTCTTCGACGGGGCGTGGGTCGGCATCCCCGGGTCATTCGCCGGTTCGGTGCTGCTGACGGTCGCGTTGCCGCGTTCCTGGATGCTGTTCGTCGCACTGGTGGCCGCCCAGTACCCGCTCTGCGCGGCACTGGGCGGGAACCCCGGCCAGTGCGTCAATGCGTCGGTGTCCACCGCCGTGGGCGGCATCGTGGTCTACGGGGTGGCACGACTCGCCGACCTGACAGCCGAGTTGAGGGCGGCCCGGACCGAGCTGGCCGAACTCGCGGTGGACCGGGAACGGCTGCGTTTCGCGCGCGACCTGCACGACCTGCTCGGCTCCAGCCTCTCGGTGGCGGCGCTGAAGTGCCAGCTCGCCGAACGGCTGGCCGCGGACGAGCCGGAACGCGCCCGCGCGGAGATCTCCGAGGTGCTGGCACTGGTGCGGCAGGCGATGGCGGACACCCGCCGGCTCCCCAGCGGCGACCTCGGGATGTCCCTGGCGCGGGAGGCGCGTTCGGCGGTCTCGGTGCTGCGGGCGGCCGGGATCGGGGTCGAGGCCGAACTGGACTGCGAGGGGCTGCGGCCCGAACTCGACGCGGTGCTGGCCACCGTGCTGCGCGAGGCGGTCACCAACCTGCTGCGGCACAGCGCGGCCCGGCGCTGCGGGATCCGGGCCGGCCGGGACGGGCTCGGCACGGTGCGCCTGGTGGTCTCCAACGACGGCGTGCCGCGCGAACCGGGCGGCGCTCCGGGTGAGCCGGGCGGTGCTCCGGCAGGCGAACCGGGCGGCGCTCCGCGCGAGGAGGGCGGCGGGCCCGGGTCGGAGGGCGGCGGCCACGGCATCGGGAACCTCACCGAGCGGCTGCGGGCCGTCGGCGGCCGGCTGACCGCCGAGCGGGACGGAGCGGGCTGGTTCCACCTCACGGCCGTCGTCGAGGCCGCGCCCGCCCGGGAGGCCGCCCGCGCCGCCTGACCGGGCCCGCGCCGCTACTCGCGCATCCCCATCATCTCGACCGGCTTCCGGCGCAGCGCCAGCCGGGTGGTCAGCAGGACGGTGCCCATCCCCAGCAGCGCCGCCCCGCCCAGCACCGCGGCCACCCAACTCCCGGGCGGCGCGGGCCAGGCCGTCCCGGTGAGCGCCAGGCTGACCGGGACCAGGACGGCGGCGGTGACCGCCGCACCGAGGGCGAGAGCCACCGCGACCGTGATCCCGCCCTCCCAGGCCGCCATCCGCAGCACCTGCGGCCGCGTGGTGCCCACCAGCCGCAGCAGCGCGAACTCGCGTCGCCGCTCGCCGGTGGCCATCACCAGGGTGTTGACCACGGCGATCGCGGTGAACAGGCCGATCATGCCGAGCAACAGCCGTCCGACCGCGGTGGCGGACTCCTGCCGCTGTCTGCGGGCCGCGTCGTACTCGGCCCGGTCGCCGACCCGGGCCATCGGGTAGGCCGCGGTGAGGTCGTGGAGTTCCCGGCCGACCTGCCGGGGGTCGGTTCCGGGGGCGGTACGGACCAGGACGGTCGGCGTGAGCGGGTCCGGGGCATGGGCGGCGGCGAAGGGGGCGGGCAGCAGGGCGTCCGCGAACCGCGCGTCGTGGTCGTACACGGCGGCCACCGTCGCGGTGCCGCCGGTGCCGTCCGGCCATGCGATCCGGACGGTGCTGCCGACGCCGGCCTTGAGCGCGGCGGCCGTCCGCTGCCCCAGCGCGATGTCCGCGTCGCGCAGCCCGTCCAACGAGCCGGCCGTCACCCCCGGGTCGACCAGCTCCGCGAGCCCCCGCGGCTCGACGATCCGGGCGGTCAGCCCGTACTGGTCGACGTCCCCGACGGAGGCTCGGACGGTCGTGGAGACCGTGCCGTCGGCCGCCGCGACGCCCGGCAACCGCCGTACCGCGGCGGTGAATTCCGGCGGCAGGCCGATCCCGACGGCCTGGACCACGTGGTCGGCGAGCAGCCGTCGGCCGTCCTCGGCCGCGGTGGCCCGGGCCTTGACCACTGGGACGAACAGCACCGTGCCCGTGAAGGCCACCGCCAGCACCAGCGGGGTGACGGCGGCGGCGAAGCGGCGCGGCTGGGCCCGCAGCGCGGCCGAGGCGAGGAAGCCGGCCGCCGGGAAGAGCCGGCCCACCGGCCCGCCGATCGCCACGCTCGCGACCCGGCCGATCAGCGGTCCGAGCAGGGCCACCCCGAGCAGCAGCACCAGCACCATGCTCTCGGCCGTCCCCGCCCCGCGGTGGCCGTCGGTCGAGTTGGCCAGCACCGTGCCGGACCCGGCGAGCGTCACGAGCCCGAGCCCGGTCCGGATCCGGCCGATGCCGGGCGGCGGCGCCGAGGCGTCGCGCAGCGCCCGGGTGGGCTCGACCCGGGAGGCCCGGCGCGCGGCGGCCGCGACGGCCAGCTGCGCGGTGACGACGACGCCGCCGAGGACGATCAGCGGGGCGGTCGGCCCGATGTGCAGCGGCACGTCCGAGCCGACCACCCCGCGGTCGACCAGTTCGCCCCGCAGCAGCGCGGCGAGGCCGGTCCCGGCGGGGAGGCCGACGACCGCGGCCGCGAGGGTCAGCACCAGCGTCTCCAGGGCGATCATCCGTCGCACCTGTCCGGTGGTGGCGCCGACCGCCCGCAGCAGGGCCATCTCGCGCAGCCGCTGCTGGATGGAGAGCGCGAGCGCCCCCGCGACCACGAAGGCCGCGACGAACAGCGACAGCACGCCCGTCGTCCCGGCCAGCGAGGAGAGGCCGTCGCCGGGCCCGGGAGCGCCGGAGAACTCCAGCTCGCCCCGCTCGTCGCCGGTGTGCACCCGGGGCCCGGACCAGTCCGGCACGCCGGCGCGGTCCCGTGCCGCGGCGAGTACCCGCCGGGCCTGCTCGGCCGGTGCCCGCAGGTCGGCCCCCTCCCGCACGGTGAGCCCGATCGCGTCCGCGCCGGCCGCCGTCCCGGCGAGCTCGGCGGCCTGCCGGGGGCTGAGGAAGAGCGCGCTCTGACGGGCCAACTCCTGTGGTGGCGCGGCGAGTCCGGCCACGGTGTAGCCGCGCGGCGCCTCGGTGGTGGCCAGCCGTACGGTGCCGCCGACCGTGACCCCGGCCCGGGCGGCCGTCGCGGTGTCGAGGACCACCTCGTCCGGCCCGGTCGGGGCGCGGCCGGCGGTCAGCCGGAACGGGGTGAGGGCGGCGCTCGTCCAGGAGTGCCCGAGCGAGGGGCCGCCCTGCGGTCCGGTGAGGACCTGCCCGGAGGCGGTGACCACGGCCGCCGGGAAGGAGACCTCCGGGACGGCGGCCGTGACGCCGGGCAGCCGGGCGAGTTCCGCGGTCAGCGGGCCGGCGTCCGGGATGCGGGTGCCGTCGCCGACCATCACCGGGGCCCCGGCCCAGCGCTCGGTGGGGGTGCCCGCGCGCAGGGCGGACTCCATCAGGACCCCGCAGGCGACGGTCAGGACCAGGGCGCAGACGAGCGCGGTGAAGGCGCCGGCGAAGCCCGCCTTCCGGGCCCGCACCGTTCGCCAGGCCAGCTTCAACACGCGGCTCGACCCCCCGGTGGTTCGCCCTCGATGACATCGCGAGCGTAGTTCCGGGGGCATCGGCCGGATTTCGGTTCGTCAACGAAGGGAGGCCTCGTTGAGGCGTCCTGTGGGCCGTCCACGGGCGGATCCATGCGAAACGCACGGTCCGTCGAACCGGCGGGGCCGTACTGCCCGGGTGTTGGGGTGCCGGTCGCCGAAGCGCGTAGCGCGTAGCGTGAGGCGTGGGGCGTGGGGCGTGGGGCGCGGGGCGCGGGGAGTGCCGGGGGGCTACGCCGTCGGCAGCCAGCCCATCTCCTCGGCGATCCGGATCGCGTCGACCCGGCCGCGGCCCCCGGTCTTGGCCACCGCGGCGGCCAGGTGGTTGCGCGCGGTGCCCGTGGAGATGAACAGCCGACCGGCGATCTCGGTGGCGGAGTCCCCCTGCGCCGCGAGCCGCAGGACCTCCGACTCCCGGGGCGTCAGCGGGTTCTCCCGGGTGTCCAGGGCGGCCAGCGCCAGCTCCGGGTCGACGACGCGCTCGCCGGCGGCCACCTTGCGGATCGCCGCCGCCAGCTCCTGCGCCGGGGCGTCCTTCCCGAGGAAGCCGAGCGCGCGGGCGGAGAACGCGGCGCGCAGGTGGGCGGGTCGCACCAGCCCGGTGAGGACCAGCGTCCGGCACCCGGGGAGCTTCTCGTGCAGTTCGGCCGCCGCCCGCAGCCCGTCCAGTCCGGGCAGGTCGATGTCGAGCACCGCGACGTCCGGGCGCACCTCCAGGGCGGTCGGCACCACCAGGTCCCCGCGCTCCACGTCGGCGACGACCTCCAGGTCCTCCTCGTACGCGAGGAGGGCCACCAGCGCGCCGCGCACCATGCTCATGTCCTCTGCCAGCAGGACCCTGATCATCCGTACTCTCCCCCTGTCAGGTGACGGCCACGGGCGGACTTCATTAGACAACAGGCCTTGCCAGGACCGGTTTCCGTGCTTGATCGGCCGCGAGCGGTCCGCCGGTCGGCGTAGCCTTCGTGCATGGCAGAGAGCAAGGTCCGGAAGGCCGCGGCGCAGGAGCCGGTGGCGAAGAAGGCGGCGGTGAAGCCGAGGAAGCCGGAATCGCGCCTGGCGATGGTGCGGCGGGCCCGGCGGATCAACCGCGAGCTGGCGGAGCTGTACCCGTACGCGCATCCGGAGCTGGACTTCGAGAACCCGTTCCAACTGCTGGTGGCCACCGTGCTGTCGGCGCAGACCACCGACCTGCGGGTGAACCAGACCACCCCGGCGCTGTTCGCGAAGTACCCGACGCCGGAGGACATGGCGGCGGCGAACCCGGAGGAGCTGGAGGAGATCATCCGCCCGACCGGCTTCTTCCGGAACAAGGCGAAGTCGCTCCTGGGCCTCTCGATAGCGCTGCGCGACGAGTTCGGCGGCGAGGTCCCCGGCCGGCTGGCCGACCTGGTGACCCTGCCCGGCGTCGGCCGCAAGACCGCCAACGTCGTCCTCGGCAACGCCTTCGGGGTCCCCGGCATCACGGTGGACACCCACTTCGGGCGGCTGGTCCGGCGGTTCGGCTGGACCACCGAGGAGGACCCGGTGAAGGTCGAGGCGGCCGTCGCCGAGATCTTCCCGAAGTCGGAGTGGACGATGCTCTCGCACCGGGTGGTCTTCCACGGCCGCCGGATCTGCCACTCCCAGAAGCCCGCCTGCGGCGCCTGCCCGATCGCGCCGCTCTGCCCCTCGTACGGCGAGGGGGAGACCGACCCGGAGAAGGCACGCAAGCTGTTGAAGTACGAGATGGGCGGCCGGCCCGGGCAGCGGCTCCGGCCGCCGGCCGACTTCCCCGGCGAGGCGGCCGCCCGCGCGGACGCCGCCGGCCACCACGGGCACGTCGCGGACCTGGCGGTGGACGCATGAGCGGGCGGTGGGGCCACCCCGGGCCGGAGGCCGGGGGAGTGGCGCGGGGCATCGAGCCGGACGGGCTGCCGCGCTGGCTGGAACCGGTCCGGGAGGCGGCCGAGCGGGTGTTGCCGGAGCAGCTGAGCCGCTTCCTGCCACCGGCCGAGGGCGGCCGGCCGGCGGCCGTGCTGATGCTGTTCGGCGAGGGACCGGAGGGTCCGGACCTGCTGCTGATCGAGCGGGCCCGCTCGTTGCGCTCGCACGCCGGCCAGCCGTCCTTCCCCGGCGGCGTGCTGGACCCGGAGGACGGCGATCCGAACGGCCCGGGCCCGATCGCGGCGGCGCTGCGCGAAGCCTGGGAGGAGACCGGCCTGGACCCGGCCGGGGTGCAGGTGTTCGCGGAGCTGCCCCGGCTGTACATCCCGGTGAGCAGCTTCGTGGTGACCCCGGTGCTCGGCTGGTGGCGCGAGGAGACGCCGGTGCGCCCGGTGGACGCGGCCGAGACCGGCGCGGTGTTCCGGGTCACGATCACGGAGCTGGCCGACCCGGCGAACCGGGTGCGGCTGCGCCACCCGTCGGGGCACATCGGGCCGGCCTTCGCGGTCGCCGGGCGGCTGGTCTGGGGCTTCACCGCCGGCGTGATCGACCGGGTGCTGCACCACGGCGGCCTGGAACTGCCCTGGGATCCGTCCCGGATCGTCGACCTCTCGGACGACGCGCTGGCCCTGGTCCAGGGAGACCTCGAACACTCCCGGGTGCTGCCGGGCGGCGACGCCGACGCTTCGTGACCGGACGTCGGCGCGTGCGGCGCGCGGACCGTGGGAGGGTGTCCGAGTGAACGTCCTGGATGTGCTGCTGATCGCCGCGGCCGTGGCATTCGCCGTGTCGGGCTATCGGCAGGGCTTCGTGGTCGGCGTGCTCTCGTTGGTCGGCTTCCTCGGCGGCGGCCTGCTCGCCGTCGAGCTGCTGCCGCTGCTGGTGCTCGACCACATCGGCCCGGGCACCACGGCCTCGGTGGTGGCCGTCGTGGTGGTGATCGTCCTCGCCGCGATCGGCCAGGCGATCACCGCGCACTTCGGCTGGAAGCTGCGCGGACACATCGGGCGCCGCCCGGCCCGGGTACTGGACGCGAGCGGCGGCGCGGTGGTGAACGTCGTGTCGATGCTGCTGGTGGCCTGGCTGATCGGTTCGGCACTGGCCGGGGCGTCGCTGCCGACGGTCTCCAAGCAGGTGCGCTCCTCGGCGGTCCTCGGCGGGGTGCAGAACGCGCTGCCCGGCGACGCGCCGAACTGGTTCTCGGACTTCTCCAAGGTGCTCGCCCGCAACGGCTTCCCGCAGGTCTTCAACCCCTTCGAGCACGAGCCGATCACCCAGGTCGACACCCCCGACCCCGCGCTGGCCAACAGCCCGGCGGTGACGCGGGCCCGGCAGAGCCTGGTCAAGGTGGTCGGCACGGCGACCTCCTGCGGCAAGACCCTGGAGGGCAGCGGCTTCGTCTTCGCCCCGCACCGGGTGATGACCAACGCCCACGTGGTCGGCGGGGTCAACGAGCCGACCGTGCAGATCGGCGGAGTCGGCCAGCTGTACGACGCGACGGTGGTCCGCTACGACTGGCAGCGCGACATCGCCGTTCTGGACGTGCCCAAGCTGAACGCGCCCGCACTGACCTTCGCCGGCGAGGCGAAGACCAACGACAGCGCGATCGTGGCCGGCTTCCCGGAGAACGGGGCCTTCAACGTCCAGCCGGCCCGCATCCGCGGCCGGATCCAGGCCAACGGCCCGGACATCTACCACCGCGGCCAGGTGGTCCGCGACGTCTACTCGGTGCGCTCGGTGGTCCGGCAGGGCAACAGCGGCGGCCCGCTGCTCACCCCGGACGGCGAGGTGTACGGCGTGGTCTTCGCCAAGTCGCTGGACAGCGCGGACACCGGCTACGTGCTGACCGCGGCCGAGGTGCGCGAGGACGTCGAGCGGGGCGGCGCCGCGATCGGCCGGGCGGACACCCAGGGGTGCGCGCTCTGACGGGTGCCGGCGGGGGTGGGGCCGGGGTTGTGGTGGGGCCGGGGTGGGGTTGGGGCTGGGGTCGGGCTGTGGCCGGGAGGGCGCGCCGGGCCGGTCCGTCCGATATCCGCCGCCCCGTCAGGCGGCCCTGGTAGCCTCGGCCGCGCTCACCCGTTCGGCTCAACCGGGCGCCGTCCCGGCGTGGGCCCGACGAGAGGTCGTGGCAGTCCGATGATGGGTCACTCGCACGCGGTGAGCGGGGCGATGCTGTACGCGGCCTCGGCTCCCTTCCTGCCCCCGCTGCTCCTGCACACCACCCTGCAGCCGGCGGACATACTGATGGGCACGGTGCTGTGCGCGGGCGCGGCCCTGCTGCCGGACCTCGACCACCACGACGGCTCGATCGCCAACTTCCTCGGCCCCGTCTCCAAGGTGCTCTGCCGCTTCGTGGCGTGGATCTCCGGCGGCCACCGGCACGCCACCCACTCGCTGCTGTTCGTCGCGCTGATGGGCGCCGGCACCTGGGCCGGGGTCACCTACCTGGGGCGCAACTTCACCCTCGGACTGACCTTTTTCCTGCTGGCGCTCGCGATCCGGGCCCTGCGGCTCTGCCCGCCGGGCGACGGACCGGAGGCCTGGATCACCGTCATCGGCCTGGCCGCGCTCGGCACCTTCGGGATGAACACCTGGATGCCCAACTCGCCCGGCTGGCTGCCGTACGCGGTGGCGCTGGGCACGCTGGCGCACCTGCTCGGCGACTGCCTGACCAAGAAGGGCGCACCGCTGCTCTGGCCGCACAAGGAGCGCTACGAGGTCGTGCTGATCAAGCGCAGCGGCAACAGCGTCGAGACCAAGGTGCTGGTGCCGATCATGTCGGTGGCGACCTTCGTCCTGCTCTGGTTCACCGCGCTGTCGCCGACGATCGTGAACTGAACTGAACGGGCCGTGCCGGTCGGCCGGCACCGGGGCCTCAGGTCTCGCGCCGCAGCCGTGCGCCCACCCAGCGGGCGCGCCGGCCGAGGATGCGGGGGATGCCGAGCTGCCGCCGCTCCGTGCGCCGGCGGCCGTCGGGGCCGTCGAAGCCGAGGTCGTCCACCCGGTCGGGCCGGTGGGCGGAGCGCTGGGGGCTGTTGTGACGTCGGCCGCGCGGGGCGCCGCCGCTTTCGGGCATCCAACTCATACCGGAATGGATGCCCCTGGGCCGGTGGAGGTAACCGCCCGGGCCTCGCCGAAATTGGCCTATGCGGTTGTCATATGAGCGTCAACATAAGGGAGTTGGGCCCGAGAGCCCTTCCGGTCAGCCGAGCGTCCGACCGCACGTACGGCCGCGTCCGGGGTCCCCGGCTCCGCGTGGCCGTGCGGTTGCGTCCGGCCGCGGCCGGGGTCACTCCTTGTGGCGGCCGACCCAGTCCAGCAGCTCGGCGGTGAACTCCTCCGGTGCCTCCTCGTGCGGGAAGTGCCCGACGTCCGGCAGCAGCCGCCAGCGGTACGGCGCCGCCACGTACTCGCCGCCGCCGAGCGCGGTGTGCGACAGCAGCACCGGGTCCGCCGCGCCCTGGACGTGCAGGGTCGGCGCGGTGATCGGCTTCTTCATCCGCCGGGCGAACTGGATGCCGTCCGGCCGGGCCAAGGAGCGCAGCAGCCAGCGGTACGGCTCGATCGAGCAGTGCGCCGTGCTGGGGATCTGGATCGCCTGCCGGTACGCGTGCAGCGCGGCCTCGTCCAGACCGTTCGGACCGGTCCAGGAGGTCAGGTAGCGGCCGACCTGCTCGGCGTCGTCGGCGACCAGGCGGCGCTCCGGTATCCACGGCCGCTGGAAGCCCAGCACGTGCTCGAAGGCGGCGAACTGCCGGCGGTCGGTCAGCAGCGCCCGGCGCAGGTCCCGCGGGTGCGCGGCCGAGACCACGGTGAGGCTCTGGATGACGGACGGCCGCATCACGGCCGCCACCCAGGCCAGGGTGCCGCCGGAGGCGTGCCCGACCAGGTGCGCCCGGCGCTCGCCGAGCGAGCGGATCACTCCGGTGATGTCCAGGGCGAGGTTGCCCGGGTCGTACCCGCGCGGGGTGCGGTCGCTGCCGCCGATGCCGCGCAGGTCGAGCGCCACCGCCCGGTAGCCGGCCTCGGCGAGCGCGGTCAGCTGGTGGCGCCAGGCCCACCAGTACTCGGGCCAGCCGTGCACCAGCAGCACCAGTGGGCCGGAGCCCAGCTCGGCGATGTGGAAGCGGGCGCCGTTGGCCGCGAGGTCGCGGTGCGTCCAAGGGCCGGCCTGTCGGATGCTCCAGGCCTCCGCGTCGCCCGCGGCCGGGCCCCCGGAGGAGGCCGCCGCGAAGGCTTCCCGTCCGGTCTCCCGCCCGCTCTCCCGCCCAGGCTTCCGCGCGGGTGCCGGGCCGGTGCTCCCGGGGGCGGCGCCGGGGTCTTCGGGACCGGCGGGGCCTTCGGGGGTGAGTCCGGCGCCGGAGTCGGGGCCGGATTCGGCGGACGGCTGCGCGGGCACGGGCTTCTGGTCAAGCGGCATACCGAGAGCGTGTCACATCCCGGCGCCTGACACGTGCCCGGCACTCGTGGTCGGCGGGTCCGGAGCCCGCCGGGGCGGGCCCTCCCCGCTCACCGGCGCGGCGCCGTCCCCGCCCGCCCGGGCCGGTCACCGGCGCCCCGCCGACACCGGGTCGGTTACGGGATGCGGCCGAAGGCCCGGTCGATCTCCTCCTGGGTGGCCGGCCGCGGCCGGGCGTTCTTCAGCACGTCGGCGGTCTTCTGGGCGCCCTCGATGGTGCGGACCGGCTTCTCGATCTTCTTGAACGAGCGCCAGGCCAGCATCCCGAGCAGCACCGCGAGCAGCAGGTAGGCGCCCGCCACGACCAGGAAGGACCAGCCCAGCGACAGGCCCAGCGCGTGGATGCCGAAGGCCGCCGCGGCGCTCAGCATCGGGATGGAGAACAGCGCCACCACACCGGCGACGATCAGCGAGACGCCGCCGGAGACGCCGCGCTTGACGTCCGCCCGGATCTCGGCCTTGGCGAGCGCGATCTCGTCGTGGACCAGCGCGGACAGGTCGGCGGTGGCCGCCGCGAACAGCTGCCCCACCGAACGCTCGCCCTCGTAGGGCACCCGGCCGTTGCTGGACGGGTCTGCGGCTCCTGCGGGCATCAGCGGTTCTCCTCTGCGGCTGTGCGGCGTGACGCCGCCGCGGGTGTGCGGTTCCGGGGCCGGCGGGGGTCCGGAGGCGTCTGTGGGTTGTCGACAGCTCAGAATCATGCCCCTACCGGTCAGTCGGACACCACTCCGGGGCCCCGCCGGAGGGATGTGTCCCGGCGGCGGGGGTGCTCCGGGCGCCTCCGCCGGGGCCTGCCGGAGGTCGTCGTCCCCGGTCCTCGGGTGCCTCGGTCGGGCCCGCCGGACCGTTCCCCCGCCCCGGTCCTCCGGGTGCCGGCCGAAGAGCCTTCCGGTCCCCGGCCGGGAGGCCTCGGTCGGGGGCTTCCGCCGGGGCGCCCCAGCCGGGGCGTCGGGCAGGGCTTCGGTCAGGGCGTCGGGCAGGGGATTCGGTCAGGGCTTCAGCCGGGGCGTCTCAGTCGGTGTGGCCGGGCCGGCCCTGGTGGCCGGGGCCTGGGTCGCCTTCCTCACCGGCCGCCGGGCGGGGCGACTCGCCGACCCTGGCCTGCCAGGCCGGGTCGTCCTCCTGGTAGATGTCGGGGATGCCGTCCCCGTCCACGTCCCGGTCCTCCTCCTCGCACAGCTCTCGGTAGTGCCGGTTGCGCAGCTTCAGCAGAACCGTGGCGACGACCGCGGCGAGCACCGAGCCCACCAGCACCGCCGTCTTGGCCCGGGCGGCGAGCGCAGGGTCGTCCGGGAAGGCCAGCTCGCTGATCAGCAGCGAGACGGTGAAACCTATGCCCGCGAGCACCGAGACCGCGACCATGTCGGCCCACTTGAGCCGCGGGTTCAGCTCGGCCCTGGTGAACCGGGCGGTCAGCCAGGCCCCGCCGAACACGCCCACCGACTTGCCGACCAGCAGGCCGATCACGATGCCCAACGGGGCGGCCTGGGTGAACACCTCGCGCAGTTTCGGGCCGGAGACGGCCACCCCGGCCGAGAACAGCGCGAACAGCGGGACGGCGAGGCCGGCCGAGAGCGGGCGGACCAGGTGCTCGATGTGCTCGCCGGGGGAGTGCTGCTCGTCGCCCTCCCGGTGGCAGCGCAGCATCAGGCCCATCGCGACACCCGCCACCGTGGCGTGGATGCCGCTCTCGTGCATCAGCGCCCAGGTCACGAAGGCCAGCGGCACGAAGAGGTACCAGCCGTGGACGCCGCGCCGGTGCAGGAACCAGAACAGCGCCAGCCCGACGAAGGCGAGGCCGAGCGCCCAGAACTTGATGCCGTGGCTGTAGAAGATCGCGATGATCAGGATCGCGATCAGGTCGTCGACCACCGCCAGGGTGAGCAGGAAGGCGCGCAGCGGGGACGGCAGGTGGCTGCCGACCACGGCCAGCACACCGAGTGCGAAGGCGATGTCGGTGGCGGTCGGGATCGCCCAGCCACTGGGATGCCCGCCGCTGCCGGAGTTCACCAGGGCGAAGAGGATCGCGGGCAGCGCCACCCCGCAGACGGCGGCGACCACGGGCAGCAGCGCGGCACTGGGCGTGCGCAGCTCACCCGCGACGAACTCGCGTTTGAGCTCGATCCCGGCGACGAAGAAGAAGATCGCCAGCAGGCCGTCCTTGGCCCAGGTGGCCAGGGAGAGGTTCAGGTGGAGCGGGGCGGAGGGGCCGACGGTGTAGTCGAGCACGCTCTGGTAGGCCTGCGGCCACGCGTTGGCCCAGATCAGTGCGACGACGGCGGCGCCCAGCAGCAGCATGCCGCCGACCGTCTCGGTGCGCAGGGCGTCGGTGATGAAGGTGCGCTCGGGCAGTGACAGCCGGCCGAGGAACTGCCGGCGGCGGGTCGTCGGCTCATGGACGGGCGGCTGGTCGGTCACGCGGGACCTCCTGGGGCTGGGAGCGGCAAATGGATGCACGTGTGGTGCAGTTGCCGACCAGACTTCCCGGCGCGCCCTGTGACGCCCGCGACTCCCGTCAAGGGATCTTGATGCGTCCTTAATAGTCTAGCGGGACGTTTGGGTGACATCCGGATTGTCCTAACAAAGGACTTAATCCCTGCGGGCTGGTTTCGCACTCCGGAGGAGCAGCGGCCCGTACGCGGAACGGCGGCCCGTACGCGGAACGGTGGCCCGTACGCGGAACGGTGGCCCGTACGCGGAACGGTGGCCGCGTACCCGACGGGCGGCCCCGTGCTCGAACGGCGGCTCGGCACCGGACGGCGGCCGGGCCGCTGGGAGAAGGCGGCGGGATACCCGGGTGGGCCCCGCTGTCCGAACGGGTGACTGATGGGACGACTGTGCCCCGGGCGGTGATCACCGCCCGGGGCACAGTCGTCGTCTCAGTGGCGCTCGGCGGTTGCCGGCGCCGTGGGCTCAGCCGTTGTCATGGGCTCAGCCGTTGCCGTTGCTGTTGTCGGAGGGCGGCAGCTGGGCCTGGATCTGGCTCATCACCGTGCTGTCGGCCAGGGTGGTGGTGTCGCCGACCTCGCGGCCCTCGGCGATGTCACGCAGCAGGCGGCGCATGATCTTGCCGGAGCGGGTCTTCGGCAGCTCGCCGACCACCTTGATCTGCTTCGGCTTGGCGATCGGGCCGAGCGTGCGGCCGACGTGCGCCCGCAGCTCCTCGACCAGCTCGGGGCTCTCGGTGACGCCGCCGCGCAGGATCACGAAGGCGACGATGGCCTGGCCGGTGGTGGCGTCGGTCGCGCCGACCACGGCGGACTCGGCCACCGAGGGGTGGCCGACCAGGGCCGACTCGACCTCGGTGGTGGAGATGTTGTGGCCCGAGACGAGCATGACGTCGTCCACCCGGCCGAGCAGCCAGATGTCCCCGTCCTCGTCCTTCTTGGCGCCGTCACCGGCGAAGTAGCGGCCCTCGAAGCGCGACCAGTAGGTGTCGATGTAGCGCTGGTCGTCGCCCCAGATGGTGCGGAGCATGGACGGCCACGGCTCGGTGAGCACCAGGTAGCCGCCGGAGCCGTTCGGCACCTCGACGGCGTTGTCGTCCACCACGGTGGCCGCGATGCCCGGCAGGCCGCGCTGGGCCGAGCCCGGCTTGGTCTCGGTGACGCCCGGCAGCGGGCTGATCATGATGGCGCCCGTCTCGGTCTGCCACCAGGTGTCCACGATCGGACAGGTGCCGCCGCCGATGTGCTCGCGGTACCAGACCCAGGCCTCGGGGTTGATCGGCTCCCCGACGCTGCCCAGCACCCGCAGCGAGGACAGGTCGAACTTCGCGGGGATGTCGTCGCCCCACTTCATGAAGGTGCGGATCGCGGTCGGCGCGGTGTAGAGGATGGTCACGCCGTACTTCTGGACGATCTCCCAGAACCGGCCCTGGTGCGGGGTGTCCGGGGTGCCCTCGTAGATGACCTGGGTGGCGCCGTTGGAGAGCGGGCCGTAGACGATGTACGAGTGGCCGGTGACCCAGCCGATGTCGGCGGTGCACCAGTAGACGTCGGTCTCCGGCTTGAGGTCGAAGACCGCGTGGTGGGTGTAGCTGGCCTGGGTGAGGTAGCCGCCCGAGGTGTGCAGGATGCCCTTGGGCTTACCGGTGGTGCCCGAGGTGTAGAGGATGAACAGCGGGTGCTCGGCGTCGTGCGCCTCGGGGGTGTGCTCGGTGGACTGGCGCGCGGTGATCTCGTGCCACCAGACGTCGCGGCCCTCGGTCCACGGGACGTCCTGCTCGGTGCGGCGGACCACCAGGACGTGCTCGACGCCGTCGACCTTGGTGAGCGCCTCGTCGATGGCCGGCTTCAGGGCGGAGGGCTTGCCCCGGCGGTAGCCGCCGTCGGCGGTGATGACGAGCTTGGCCTGGGCGTCCTGGATGCGGGAGGCGACGGCGTCGGAGGAGAATCCGCCGAAGACCACCGAGTGGGTGGCGCCGATCCGGGCGCAGGCGAGCATCGCGACGACCGCCTCGGCGATCATCGGTAGGTAGACGGCGACCCGGTCGCCCTTGCGGACACCGAGCTCCAGCAGTGCGTTGGCCGCCTGCGAGACCTCGTCCTTGAGCTGGGCGTAGGTGATCGAACGGCCGTCGCCGGGCTCGCCCTCGAAGTGGATCGCGACCCGGTCGCCCAGGCCGTTCTCCACGTGGCGGTCGACGCAGTTGTACGCGACATTGAGCTTGCCGTCGGCGAACCACTTGGCGAAGGGAGGGTTGGACCAGTCGAGGGTCTCGGTCGGCTCGACGGCCCAGGTGAGGCGACGGGCCTGCTCGGCCCAGAAGCCCAGACGGTCCTCGGAGGCCTGCGCGTACGCGGCCGCGGTGACGTTGGCGGCTGCGGCGAGCTCTGTCGGCGGGGCGAAGCGCCGCTCCTCCTTGAGCAGGTTGGCCAGGCTCTCGTTGCTCAACGCGCACTCCTCATCGAGTCATGATCGGGGGCGTTCCCGTGCGTGGGGATTGTCCCGTGTGTCCCAGCGCACAGCTCACCAGGCGAACGGGGCAGTTGACAAGAGGCTCCTGGGAATTGGTGTAGACCTTTGACCGATGGCCGACCAGGTTCCGGTCCGATTCACCGCGGAGGACCGGACGGCCGTTCGGGGGTGGGTGGGCCCGTGCCCCGGCCCGCCCGGCGGGACACGGACCCGGCTCTCAGGCGGCCAGTCGGGGGCCCTCCCCGCCGTCCCCGGCCGGAAGCCGATCATCCGCATTCACCCGTTCGGCCGATGCTGTGTCCGGCCGGTCCTCGGAGCCGGTCCCGGTGGGGTTCTCGGCGTGGTGTTCGATTCCGTTCGTGCGATTGCCGGTGCGGGCCTCGATCGGGCTGAACGTCCCGGCGGCCCGGTCCAGGACATAGGCCTGGGCCGTCGCGAAGTCGAAGTACATCCCGACCAGTCGCAGGGTGCCCTCCTCGACCCGGCGCTCCACCGCCGGGTTCGCCATCAACTGGTCCAGCTGCTGGACCACGTTGGTGATGCAGAGCTGCTCCACGACGTCCACCGCCGGCCGGGCGGCGAACTCCGCCGGGACGCGTCGGAGCCGGTCCAGCGAGCCGCGGCCGTTGCGCAACCAGCGGGCCAGGGGGGTGGGCGGCCCGGGGCGCTCGTGCACGCCGTCCAGCAGGGCCTTCATCGCGCCGCAGCCGGAGTGGCCGCAGACCGTGATCGAGCGGACCTCCAGCACCTCGACCGCGTACTGCACCGCGGCGGCCACCGAGTCGTCGGCCGCTCCGGGTTCGTGCGGGGCCGGCACCAGGTTGCCCACGTTGCGCACGGTGAACAGGTCGCCCGGGCCGCTGTTGGTGATCATGCTGGTGACCATCCGGGAGTCCGCGCAGGTCAGGAAGAGCTGGGAGGGCGCCTGCCCCTCGCGGGCCAGCCGGGCGAGTTCCGGCCTGATCAGCGGGGCGGTGTGCAGCTGGAACACCCGGACGCCGTCCAGCAGTCGGCCGTGCGGGTCCTCCTGCTGATCGATGCAGTGGTGGCCGACCCAGGGCGTCCAGGCCCGGCACCGGTGCGGGCCCGGTGAACTGCCCGCGCGCACGGTGCCGTCCGGGTCCAGCACCTCGTCGTCCTGGCGGCGCGTCGCCATCGAGACCCGGCCGCCCGCGTCCTGGTGCGCGGCCCGCCAGGTGTGCAGCGTCTCGTACGCGGCGTGGTCCAGGAAGGAGCCGTCGTGGATCACCGTGACCTCGGCCCCGGCGGGGATGCCGGCCAGCGCCCGGCTGAGCCGGGGCACGGTGGTGAAGGTGAGCGGGCCGTGCGTCCGGACGGTGACCGTCCCGTCGGGGCCGGTCTCCACGTCCACGTGGGCGCGGGTCAGCCGGTAGAGCGCGAGCAGTACGGCGGCGCCGGCGCCGATCGCGACGCCCCACAGCACGCCGGCGGCCACCACGCCGAGCACGGTGATCAGGTAGACGGGGAACTCGCGGTGCCGGTGCACCCTGCGGATGTGCGCGAAGCTCACCATCTGCAGCCCCACCACCAGCACCAGCGCGGCGAGCGCGGCCAGCGGGATGTGGCGCAGACCGCCGGTCAGCGCCAGCGCGGCGGCCAGCACCCAGACGCCGTGCAGCACCGAAGCCCACCTGGTCCGGCCACCGGCCCGCACGTTGGCGGTGCCGCGCACCGCGCCCCCGGCGACCGGCAGCCCGCCGACCAGGCCGCTCACCAGGTTGGCGAGGCCCTGGCCGCGCAGTTCGCGGTCGAGGTCGCCGGTGCGCCGGGACATCCGGTCGATCGCGACGGCGGACAGCAGCGACTCCACGCTGGCCACGGCGGTGACGGTGAGGACGGCGGCGAGCAACCCGAGGACCGGGCCGTGCGGAAGCGCGGGCAGGAGCGACTGCGGGCGCCAGGCGGGCAGCTCGATGTGGGCGAGCCGCAGGTCCAGGGCGAGGACGAGGGCGGTGGCCAGCGCGACCCCGGCCAGAGGGCCGGGCACCTTGGTCAGCCGGGCGCCGAACTCGCCGGCACGACCGGGGAGTCGGCCGAGCCGGGGCCAGCCGACCAGGACGGCGACGGTCACCGTGCCGGCCAGCACCGCGGCCGGGTGCGGGCCGGACAACTGGCCGGGAAGGGCCAGGATGTTGGCGATCGCGGAGCTCTGCGGGGAGCCGCCGAGGACGACGTGGAGCTGCGCGATCGCGATGGTGATCCCGACCCCGGCCAGCATGCCGTGCACGATCGCGGGCGAGACGGCGAGCGCCGTCCGGGCCACCCGACGTGCGCCGAGGAGGAGTTGGAGCAGGCCGGCGGCGACGGTGATGGCACAGGTGGCCTGCCAGCCGTACCGGGCGATCAGCCCGGCGGTGATCACCGTCAGCGCCGCCGAGGGGCCGCTGACCTGGAGCGGTGTGCCGCCGAACAGCCCGACCACGATCCCGCCCACGGCCGCGGCGGCCAGGCCGGCGGTGAGCGGGGCGCCGGTGGCGAGCGCGATGCCGAGGGAGAACGGCACGGCGATGAGGAAGACCACGAGGGACGCGGAGAGGTCCTGGGCCCACCGGATCCGGGGGGCCGGGCCCGGCGGCGCGTGGTCGGTGGTGTCGGAGGCGATGGGGGCGCTGGAGATGTCGAGGGTCATTGTCTTCCCGTCTGTCCGGGGGAGCGAACGCAGTCAGGTCCGGCGGTGAGTCCGGGGTGGGGCTCCGGGGCGGATCGGCTGTCGTGGGTCGCGACGGTGTGGCGGGATGGCGTGGGCGCGGCGGGGGAGTGCGGGTGTCACCGGCCGGCGTTGACCATCAGGCCCGCCAGGGCTCCGGGCGAGGTGCGGGACGTCTCACCGGGGGCCGCCGGGCGAACCATCAAGACTCGGTAAACCGAGGGTAATGAAAGCTTTGCACAGCGTGGTTCCGGGAGGGAAGCGGAAAACCCCCTGATTCACCCCAATGGGTGGTGGCCGAACGGTCGGGAATCTGCTGGTGGCAGGGGTCATGGCACCAGCCGGCCGGGGACCGGCGACGGGAGCGGGGCCGGGGTCGGGAGCGGTCCCGGAGCAGGAGCACGCACGGCGAACGGGCCGCGGCCTCCCGGGATGGGGAGGCCGTGGCCCGTTCGGCTGCGGTGGTGCGGGTCAGACGTGGGCGCCCGCCGGGGCCGTGCGCCCGCCGTCGTCCGCGAACCCGCCGAGGACGAACTCCTCGTCCACCTGTGTCGCGAGGTCGATGCCGACCTTGGAGTTGGCCCAACTCTCCGCGTTGCGGCGGTGGAAGAGCACCGCCTGCTCGGTGTAGCGGCGCGCGTCCCGCTGCCCGTACGCCGCGTCGGCCTCGAACCGCAGCTCCTCCAGCACGGCCCGGTTGGCCGGCTCCAGGGTCTTCAGCGGCGGTTCGGCACCCTGCTCCAGACGGCGCACCCAGTCCGACTGCCCGAAGGTGGTGAGCAGGTCGGCGCCGACTTCGCGGCGCAGGAAGGCCAGGTCGTCCGGGCCCTGCACCTTGTTGCCGACCACTCGCAGCTGCACGCCGAAGTCGCGGGCGTAGTCCCGGTACTGGCGGTAGACGGAGACGCCCTTGCGGGTCGGCTCGGCGACCAGGAAGGTCAGGTCGAAGCGGGTGAACAGGCCGGAGGCGAAGGAGTCCGAGCCCGCGGTCATGTCGGTCACGAGGTACTCGCCGGGGCCGTCCAGCAGGTGGTTGAGCAGCAGCTCCACCGCGCCGACCTTGGAGTGGTAGCAGGCCACCCCGAGGTCCTCCTCGGTGAACGCGCCGGTCGCCAGCAGCCGTACCGAGCCCTCGTCCAGCGCGATCGGGCGGGCGCAGGAGGCGTAGACCGGGTTCTCCTCGACGATGCGCAGCAGCCGCGAACCGCGCCCGGGCGGCGTGGTTTTGATCATCTCGTCGGAGGAGCGGATCAGCGGGTTGCTGCCGCGCAGGTACTCCTTGATCTCCGGCAGGTGTCCGCCCAGCGGGGGCAGTTCGGCGGCCTGATCGTCGGTCAGCCCCAGGGCGGGGCCGAGGTGCTGGTTGATGTCGGCGTCCACGGCGACGACCGGCCGGCCCATGGCCGCCAGGTGGCGGATGAACAGCGCGGACAGCGTGGTCTTCCCGCTGCCGCCCTTGCCGACGAAGGCGATCTTCATCTGGGGACTCCGGCTCTCGCTCAGGGCCCTCGCTGCGGGCCGCCTGCCCGGGGTGCGCGCGCCGCGACCCCTAGTTGGAAATCGTTATCGTCTCCGATAGTGGCCATGCTAGCCGGGGTTTGGGTTCCGTCGCGGGCGGGAAGTGAGGATTGCCTCTAATGGGTGATGCGGGGTTGCTGTTCCGGGAGGGGCGGCCCGTTCATTACTCTCGGGTAGGTGAGCACTGGAACTGATCCCCTCGCCCCGCTGGCCCAGCTCCCCGGGGTGCCCGACGCGGTGGCCGAGGTGCGCAAGGCCGTCGACCGCCTCTACGGCCACCGGGTGATGCGCCGCCGGGCGGCCGAGGTCACCTCCGAATCCGCGCTGCGCGGCGCCCGCGCGTCGGCGGCCCTGGCCGGGGCCGACTGGCCGCTGGAGGAGGTCCGCCGCCGCAGCGACTTCGGCGCGGACCCCGAAGCCCGGACGGTCGGGGCGGCCCTGCGGATCGCCGCCGAGGCCGGCCAGCTGCTCAGCATCTGGCGGCACTCGCCGCTCCAGGTGCTGGCCCGGCTGCACCTGCTCGCGGCGGGCGACGGCGATCCGGCGGCGGGGCGCCCGCGACGGGCCGGCGAGGGCGCCGAGGAGCTGTTCCCGCTGGAGCTGGAGCCGGTGGAGAGCGTCGAGGTCGACGCCGTGGACGGGCCGCTGCCCGTGCTGCCGCCCGCCCCGGGTGCGGAGGAGGTCGCGGCCCGGCTCGACCAGCTCTCCCGGCTGCTGGTGGCGCGTGCGGAGGGCCAGGGGGTGGGCACGCCGGCCCTCGTCGTGGCCTCGGTGGTGCACGGTGAGCTGCTCGCGCTGCGGCCGTTCGGCACCCACAACGGGGTGATCGCGCGGGCCGCCCAGCGGATCGTGCTGATCGCCGAGGGGCTCGACCCGAAGTCGATCTGTCCGACCGAGGTCGGCCTGGCGGAGCTCGGCACCGCCGCCTACCGCCGGGCCCTGGCCGGCTACCTGGCGGGCACCCCCGAGGGGATGGCGGCCTGGATCGCGCACTGCGGCCGGGCGTTGCGGCTCGGCGTCCGGGAGAGCACGGCGGTCTGCGAGGCGATGCAGCGCGGGATGGTCTGAGCGGCCGGACCGGGGCGGCGCGCGCTCCGCGAGGGGGCGCGCGAACACGCGGATGCGGCGGCACCTGATCCTGCCGGGTGCCGCCGCTGGTGCAGATACCGGGTGACCATGCATGCACCGGAAGTGCCGATCAGACGGGGATCCTGCCCGTTCGTCTGGTCCGGCGGCCCGACAGCGGGTCGGCTGCATGTGGGTGCCCGGATATCTGTACGTGCGGTCCGTGGGGCCTGAACTGCGTTGTCGGTTTGACCTCTTAGGTCCTGACCGGGTCTCGCGGGCCGTGCTTCATTTGTATCGCGTTTCGGGCGAAAGGGGAACCCGAAACGAGAAGTCTGTCCTGGTTGACCGTTTTGTCCAAGGGGCGCCGGGCGGCACGGCTTCAGGCGGCGGGGCGCCGCCGGCGGGCCAGGTACCAGATCACCCCGGCGGTCACCACGGCCGTCCCGACCGCCACGGCGGTCAGCACCGAGCCGCTCGGGGCGGAGAACTCGGGCAGCCGGCGCCGCAGTTCCACCGGCTTGTCGAAGACCAGCACCGGCCAGTCCCGTGCCTGCGCCTCCTTCCGCAGCGCCCGGTCGGGGTTGACCGCCGACGGGTGGCCGACCGCCTCCAGCAGGGGCAGGTCGGTGGAGGAGTCGCTGTAGGCGTAGGACGCGGCCAGGTCGTAGCCCTCGGTGGCGGCCAACTCCCGGATGGCGGCGGCCTTGTTCTCGGCGTAGGCGTAGTACTCGATCTCGCCGGTGTAGCAGCCGTCCTCGACCTTGAGCCGGGTGGCGATGACGTGGTCCGCGCCGAGCAGCCGGCCGATCGGCTCGACCACCTCGGAGCCGGAGCTGCTGACGATCACCACGTCCCGGCCGGCCGCGTGGTGCTGCTCGATCAGCGAGGCCGCCTCGTCGTAGATGATCGGGTCGATCAGGTTGTGCAGCGTCTCGGCGACGATCTCGCGGACCTGCTGGACGTTCCAGCCCCGGGTGAGCGCGGAGAGGTACTCGCGCATCTTCTCCATCTGGTCGTGGTCCGCGCCGCCGACCAGGAAGACGAACTGGGCGTACGCACTGCGCAGGACGGCCCGACGGTTGATCAGGCCGCCCTGGTAGAAGGGGCGGCTGAAGGCCAGTGCGCTGGACTTGGCGATGATGGTCTTGTCGAGGTCGAAGAAGGCCGCCGTGCGCAGCCCGCCGGGTCGAGGGCGCACGGGCGGGCGGAGTTCTCCGGGCCCGGTGGTGTCGCCCTGGGACTCGTCGGCGTACTCGTCGGCGTTCTCGGTGGTGTCCACGGGAACCGAGGATAGAGGGAGCCGCAAAACACCCCGCCATTCGGCGTACTCGTGGGCGTGCGGGTTTGTGTTTCTGGCCGCTCGGGTACACCATGGAAGTCACGGATCGTTCGCGACCGTGCTAACCCGGTCCGGCTCCTCCCCCCCGAGCCGGGCTGTGGATAGACGACCCCCGCTCTCCCCCCCGGCGGGGGTCGTCGCACGTCCGGGGCCATTTTCAGGGCTTGAACGCCCCTCGCGGTGCGTTCGCCGCTGTCGTGCCGACGGCTTGCAGGGGGTGTCGTCACCTCGGCCCGCCGATCGACTTTCGTCACTCTGCGTTGCCATTTGCTCAGGTTCGTCGGAGATCGAACGGCTGGTTCCGATCGGTGCTGCGGGCCCGCCCGGAAGCGGTGTCGGGAAGGTGTCGAGCACCGAGCGGGAGTGCCTTCGAACGGGATGCCGAGGGTCGCCGGTTCATCTCGGTGACCCCCTTTCGTCAATTCTTCACCGATTAGCCCCCCGCCCGGGTGAACGTTTTCCTCCACAGTCCACGAGTTATCCACAGGCAATCGGAACTCGGATGACGGAATCCGGATCTCCCCCCACCGTGATGTCCGGCGGCGGTCGCCGGACAGGGCCTCACCCCTTCCATCCCCAGAGGGTCTGTCGGGCGGCCGTCCGCCGGAACCGTCCGACGTGCGCCGCCGGCCACCCCGCGGGCCGGCGGGGCCGGGGGGGTAATCCATGTCGACGCCGATCGCCGACCACATCACCGCCGAGGGCCCCGCGGTCGCCGGGCCGCTCGTCGTCACCGAGGACGACGGCCTGGCCGAGCACCTGCTGCGGATCTGCGCGGCGGCGGGCACCGAGCCGAGGCTGGTCCGGGGCGCGCCGCCGACGCGGGAGCTCTGGGAAGGGGCCTCGCTGGTCCTGGTCGGGGACGACCAGGCCGTCCGCTGCTCCGGGCTGGGGCGGCGCGGCGGGGTGCTGCTGCTCGGGCTGGACCTGGACGACCCCGGGGTGTGGGTCAGAGCCGTCCAACTCGGGGCCGAGCACGTGCTGTTCCTGCCCGACGCCGAGGCCTGGCTGCTCGACCGGATCGCCGACGCGGCCGAGGGCGTCGGCTGCCCGGCGGTCACCGTCGCGGTGCTCGGCGGGTCCGGCGGGGCCGGAGCCTCGACCCTGGCCTGCGCGCTGGCGGTCACGGCCGCGCGGGCGGGCCGGCGGACGATGCTGCTGGACGGCGATCCGCTGGGCGGGGGCCTGGACATCCTGCTCGGCGGCGAGCGGGTCAGCGGGCTGCGCTGGCCCGATCTGGCCGGCTCCCGCGGGCGGGTCAGCGGGGCCGAGCTGGCCCGGGCACTGCCGGCGCTCAAACGGCTCTCCGCGCTGTCCTGCCTGTCCTGGGACCGCGGCGACACCCTGACGGTGCCGCCGGAGGCCATGCGCAGCGTGCTGGCCGCCTCCAGACGGCGCGGCGGGCTGGTGGTGGTCGACGTGCCCCGCCACCTCGACGCGGCCGCCGGGCAGGCGCTGGAGCAGTCCGACCTGGCGCTGCTGGTGGTGTCGGCCGAGCTGCGCGCGGTGGCCGCCGCCGACCGGGTCGCGGCGGCGGCCCGGATGAGGCTCGGGGACGTCCGGGCCGTGGTGCGCCCGGCACGGGCCGGCGGGCTCCCGGCCCGGCAGATCGTCCGCGGGCTGCGGTTGCCGCTGGCGGGAGAGCTGGAGCCGGAGCCGGGCTTGGCCCAGGACATCGTGAAGGGCGTCCCGCCCGGGAGCCGGGAGAGCGGCCCGCTCGCGCGCTTCTGCGCGAGCTTCCTGAACGAGGTGCTGCCGCCGGTGCCGGCGGTCGGAGGAGGTGTGTACTGATGGTCCGTCTGCGCAGAACGGTCCTCCGGACCGGCTCGCCCGAACCGGGCGGCGGTGCGCGGGAGCACCGGCCGCTGCGGAGCGTGCCGCCGCCCGGCGGGCCGCCCGAGCCCGCGCACGAGCCCTGCCCGTACGGCCGGACGGCCCGCGAGCAGCGCACGGCGGCGCTGGTGGACGCGGTCCGGCTGCGGCTGGCCGAGTCGGGGGCCGCCCCGACGGCCGGCTCGGTCGCCGCCGCGCTGCGGGCCACCCGCCCGCCGCTCGGCGGGGACGAGGTCCTGGACACCGTGCGCTCGCTGCGCGCCGAACTGGTGGGTGCGGGCCCGCTGGACCGGCTGCTGGCGGCGCCCGACGTCACGGACGTCCTGGTGAACGGTCCGGAGGAGGTGTGGGTCGACCGTGGCGGCGGCCTGCGGCGAGCCGACGGAGTCCGCTTCGCCGATGCCGCGGCGGTGCGGCGGCTGGCCCACCGGCTGGCCACCGCGGCCGGCCGGAGGCTGGACGACGCCCGCCCGTGGGTGGACGCCCGACTGCCGGACGGCACCCGGCTGCACGCCGTGCTGCCGCCGATCGCGGCCGGCTGCACCCACATCTCGCTGCGGGTCTGCCGCCCCCGGCCCTTCACGCTCGACGAGTTGGTGGCGGGCGGGTCCCTGCCACCGGAAGGCGCGCAGCTGCTGGCGGGCATCGTGCGGGCCAGGCTGTCGCTGCTGGTGTCCGGTGGGACGGGCTCCGGCAAGACCACGCTCCTGTCGGCCCTGCTCGGCCTGGTCGGGCCGGACGAGCGGATCGTGGTCGCCGAGGACTCCGCCGAGCTGCAGCCGGCCCACCCGCACGTGGTCCGCCTGCAGAGCCGGCCGCCCAACCAGGAGGGACTCGGCGAGTTCACCCTGCGGGACCTCGTTCGCCAGGCGCTGCGGATGCGCCCGGACCGGCTGGTGATCGGCGAGGTCCGCGGCGCCGAGGTGTCGGACCTGCTGGCCGCGCTGAACACCGGGCACGAGGGCGCGTGACTACGTAAACCGTACACGTGGCCGGTCGGTCATGGGCACGCTTCCGAGCAAGTGCGATGGGGCCCGGCCGCTCCGTGGGGGACGTAGAGCGACCGGGCCGGTAGGGGATCAGCGCAGAGCGGCCAGGACGCGGCCCCTCAGCGTCTCGTCAGCGATCGTGTCCGCGTCGCGCCAGGCGTAGCCGCTCACTTCCTCCTCTTGCAGGGTCACGGCGCTGTCCTCGGCGGTGCGGAAGAGGAATCGGAAGTCGATGTGCTGGTGGGCGGGCTCGCCCTTGGCGTCGCTCGCCGGGATGGAGTGCACGTCGATGTGGACGGGGGCGGCGTCGGCCAGCGTGATGCCCTCGGGGCTGACGCCGGTCTCTTCGGTCAGCTCCCGGAGGGCGGCACCGGACAGGGTGTCGTCCTCCGGCTCCAGGTGTCCGCCCGGGGTCAGCCACTTGTCCAGCGCCACGTGGTGGATGAACAGCGCCTTGCCGTCCCGGTCCACCAGGACGGCCCCGGCGGTGGCGTGCCCCCGGAACTCCTTCCGGCTGGTCACGTCCGCGCCGTCGTCCACCAGGGCGAGGACTGCCGACAGGTCCGGCTTCTCCTCGGGGTGGGCGTCCAGGTAGGCGGTGACGGTCTCGTTGATGTGCTGTGCCGTGATGGGCATCGGATCACCTGTTGTAGTAGTCGAGCCAGGTAGCGGCGATGGCGGCCCGGTCGTCCCCGGGCACCTCGTGCATGGTGGCGTCCAGGTCCCGCCGGGCGAGCAGCCGCACGCCTGCCAGGATCTCAGCCTGCACGAGGTAGATGAACGGCCCAACGGACGCGCCATGAAGGAAGTTGACGGCGTTTCCGTTGTTGAGTAGATAGAAGTAGTGGCCCGTCGTGCTGTACCGGGTGACGTTCTCGCCGGAGCTGCTTCGGGTGTAGCCGTCCGGCAACCCGTCCAACTCCAACTCATCCTCGCTGCTGGTGACGGTGGCGACGTAGGCCCCGTTTCGCAGGTTCGGGAAGTCCTCGCCCTTGAGCGCGAGCGCCCCAGTCGCGCACAGAACGAGTCCTGCGGCGGCTATCGCCCGGTCCCGGTCCCTGGCCACGCTGAACCCCTGGGAGAGCGCCTGAGCGCGCCGCACGGGGTCGATGTCGTACACGGTGACGTGCACGCCCTTCGCGTGCAGCAGGCGGGCGATGCTCGAACCCAGCTTGCCGAATCCGATCACCAGCGCCGGACGGCCGTGCAGGATGTCACCTCGCCCGCGCAACAGGGCCTCGGTGGAGAACACGACGGACTGACCGACAAGGAAGTCCTCCGGGTCTTTGAGCGGCGAGCGTGCCACCGAGACGACGGGGCACGGCAGCTTGTCCCGCTCGACGTAGCGCTTGTGGCCGTTCTCCGTGTCCTCGACCACCCCGAGGATGGTTCCGGAGAACCGGTCACACAGGGCGTCGATCACCGGGGCGAAGTAGCCCCCGACATCGAGCAGCACCAGGTGTTCGCCGGCTGCCCGGGTCTCCAGGTAGGTCACTGCCGTGTCCGGGTCGGCGAACAGCTCACGCGACAACTCGTCACAGGGAAAGCCCTGTTCGATCTCGCGGCGCGCTGCGGCGTCGATCGATTTCGGCTTGGGCAGGACTGCCCGGAGTTTCGACACCGTGTCCACCGCCCGCACGAACGACGGGCGCTCCGGCAGCAGGTGCGTGACCAGTAGCGAGGACGGGAGATCCTGCGGCGTGAGCCGCCGTGCGATCTTCCCGAAGTAGGTGTCCAGTCGTGCGCGCTCTGAGGTTTCCACGGAGACTTCCCTCCCTTGGGCTTGCACTGGAACCCGTCCCGGCCGAATCCTTCCCCAGGCGGCCGGGACGGGGGTCTGTGGAGCTCGCGCGGGCCCCCTTGCTGAGGCTCCTCCTTGGCGGGCCGCTCAAGGGGGCCTAGAACGGCTTCAGGCTCACTCGCCGTCCCACTTGCCCGGAGTGACCGTCACGGTGTCCGAGAACACCCGCCGGAAGGCCGTGTGACCGCTTTCCGCATAGTGCGCGCTGATGGCCTTGGTAATGGCGTCCTGGTCGCCGGGCTCGCCCGACTGCCACAGGCACAGGCCCGCCTCATCGGCACAGTCCGCCGAACCGAGCACGGGCGCATCCGTCCGGGCCACGTGGTACGCCCGGAACCTCAAACGCTCCCTAACGGCCATCAGGCCACCCCCTCGGCGTCCGCCGGAGCCTCGGGGGCCTGGCCGTCCTCCGGAGCCTCAGAGACCGGCTCACAGCCCGTGTGGGTGGGCACGTAGGCCGACTGGGGCGGGTGGCCGTCCCCGTGGCTGTCGAACATGCCGCTCTGCGGACGGTTGGGGTTGAACGGCACGTTCAGCACCCTCCTGCGCCTGTGGCGCGTCTCGGATCGAAGGATCATGGTTCGGCGTCGCAGCGCCTCAACGCCCGGAGACTCAACGGGCGTTAGTTCGGGTCGGTGGTCAGCCATCGGTACCCCCGCGCGGGTCCGGGCACGCGTCCCACTCGGCGTGGTCCTCACGCCACTGGGAGAGCTTGTTGAGGATCGTCGGGTGTCCCGCGTACTGCGCGGCCACGGCGTCGAAGCCAGCGCAGATCTTGCAGTCGTTCACGGTCACGCCGGGGGGGTTGCACTCCATGACGGTTGTCTCAGGCAGCGCCATGGTTCACCCCATGGCCGTGATCCTGGTGCTTGCAGCCAGGGCACACGTACCGGTACCCCTTTGCTGCCCGCTCCGCCTCGCCCTGAAGGTAGGCGGCGCGCATGTCGGCCATGTCGGCAGCGCTCACGCGCTTGTTGGGGGGCCGCTCGAACTTTCCGGCGGTCGTTCGCCGCCCGCTTACCGTCATTGCCGCTGGCCCTCCGAACGCTGAATGCCCGTCACGTCCGGTGGACGGTACGGGCATCCGCGTGTTGCGACGGGGACAAACTGTCCCCCTACCTAAACGATCTACGCGGCGACTCCGATTGACTCGGCCAGCGCGACCGCCGACGCCTTGAGCGGCCCTACGGCAGTCCGCTCGATTGCCGCTGCCAGGCTGCGCGCTCCCGGCACATACCGGACGCCTTCCGGGGTGACCGCCACGGCCTCTCCGAGGTAGTGAACGGCGGCAGCCATCTCCTTACGCTGCTGGTAGCCGTAAGCGATGTCCAGAAGTAGGCGAGAACGACGTTCAAGTGAAGGAACGGACGCCGGATCGATGCTCTCAGCGCGCATCAGGGCCTCACCCGGCCGTTGCAGCCCGACACCAATCGACACGGCGTGCACGTCCACGTTCGACATGGCGAACGCACTCTGAGCGTGCCAGTACCCCGCAGGGAGCCTCCGGGCGGTCCGCTCAGCCTCAGCAAGGTACCGCTCAGCGGGGCCGGACACGCCGTCGAGCCCATGCGTGCAGGCGGCCTGCAGATTCAACTGCCCGTAAGCGGCGATGACTTCGGGACCGCCGGCCTCCAGCATGGGGCGGACCACGTCCATGCCCATCTCAGCGGTCCGAACGGCCTCGTCTACGAACCCGGCAGCGCGCTGGCCGATGCTCACTGTCCACGCGCCGAGCGCCAGAGACACCGGGTCGTCGGCGTTCTCCGATGCGTCCCGCGCCCGGTCCAGAGCCATCCAGTACAGCTCCGGCTCACAGATGTGCGCGAGCATCCGTTGCACGAGCCGGTAGAGGTCTGCCAACGCGGAGTACGCCCGCCGTTTGTCAGCGCCCTGGTGGAAGCGGACCGATGCGTGAGCATCCCGCAGGAGGTCGGGCAGGATCGCTCCCACTTCGGTGCGTTGGTGAGCGGACGTATGCCACAGCCGCCAGGCTTGCTCCACAAGGCCCTTGAGAACGTCCGGGGGTGTCACCACACCCGGCATCGGCTGAAAGCTCACGGAATGCATGACGGCCCGGATCTTGGGCACGGAGATGTGACTCACCTTGCCCGTGTCGGTGGCCGGGATGCTGATCTCGGTGCCAGTGAGGATCGACACGTCATCGACGTGGAGAACCTGAGCAAGCTTGATCAGCATCCCGACGCCACGAATGGGGCGCTCGTTGTTCTCGATCTTCTTGAGCCAGTCGGACGAACGCCCGACGAGACCAGCGACCACGGGGCGGGTCATTCCTCGGCGTTCCCGCAGGATGCGGATTCGTTCGCCAGTGGTCAGTTCTGCGGGTAGCTCTGTCATGTGGGGTCTCCCGAGACACGCGCCTAGTCGGGCCAGCGTACGCCCGGCGGCGCACTCTTGACAGGAGTCCAATTCCCTTCCAGCGCTGGGAAGCAACGTCTCTGATGGGACGGCAAACGACGAACGGCCCCCGCCCGGCCCCGTGAAGGGCCAGACGGGGGCAAGAGGGCCGTTCAGCGGTTCCGGTAGGGCTTCCGGTGCCAGATGCCTCGGGCGTCCTGCCAGAGACCGGCCGTGGCCGGTGGCAGGCACCTGCGGGCGTCGTGCGGACCGGTTCGGTGGGCGTCACCAGCGCGGGTGCTCGCGAATGTCTCGTGACAGGCGGGGCAGTGTTCGGCGCGCTGGCCGGACCACTCCCGGCCGCACGGCGGGTGGACGATCTTCAACGGTGCCTTTCGTCGGTTTCGAAACTGGAATCTGAGGGCTTCAGATGGTCGGGCCAGCCCATCTCCCCGGCCCTCGCCTGAAAGGCCGTCCACGGTCCGCCGTGGCAGTGATTAGAGGGTGTTCCGGTGGCCGGTCTCCCTCGCGTGCGCGCGTACGCCCGCACTCGCATGTGCATGCGCGCGTTGCGCCCGCTGTTTTCGGGCAGCGAAATGAGGGCTTGGCCAGGAATGTCAAAGGGAAACGGCCTAACACGAAAGTCCCAGACCCGTACAGGGGTCGATTCCTGCTATAGCGCTGCGGTACAGAGATCGGGGGGAGGGGGGCCTACCCCAGGGGTAGAGTGTGGAATTCCCCCGTCACTTGGCAGCTGGCCTAGCCTTTCGGCGGAGTCGATAAGCCTTGGCCTTGTGGGCATCGGAGCAGTAAGCGCGTGCCCTCCCCGTGCCATCCCAGCCCGCATTGTTCTCGCAGTCGATCAGAGAGCATTGCGCATCCCAGCGCGCATCTTCTGCCTCTGACTTCTGCTCATCCTTGATGCTCAGGCATTCCTCGCAATATGCGCCATGCTGATTCCGGAACTCAGGATTCTTGTCCCCGCAGCGCACGCACGGAGACTTATCTTCACGCTTTCGAGGCTTGGCAAAACTTCTGTAATCAGCCTGGCGGCAAGCGCTATTGCAGTACCGCTTGCTACTGCGGCCCGTGATGGACTTGTCGCACCAATTGCAGGTGTGGCCAATGGTAAGCACTTATCGCGCTCCATGTGTTGAAAATGGTCATGACGCTCTCTCCTTTTTCAGTTCTTCTCTGTCTTTTGGTGCCGCGAGGGGCCCGACTCATTGCGCCGGGCCCCATCAACGTTCGGTGCTATGCGGTGATTAGGGCGAAGTGAGATGGCTCTATGCAGCGTCCGTTACGGCATGTGCGCCGCAGTTCCTCATTGGCGGATAGCGGACGATGCAGCGCCCGGTAGATGGCGCGGTGCGAAAGTTCTCGTTTCGTGTTCCCCTGGATTTGGTACTGGACTGTCGCGCGGCCCTTTCGGTGCTTCGCTGAAATCAGACAGCCGGTGCCGGAATCCCGCGTTGCGCCATTCAGTGCCTTAAGGGCAATCTCTCGGTCAGTCAGAACGTGACTCATCGACGCCACGGCTCCATTTCGTTTGCGGGCGAGGACGGGCCGGCCGCCGGGTCGAAAATGGCGTCGGGATCGGCATTCGGGTCGAGCCGTCCAGGAAGTCCGCCCCAGGTGTTCCCGTCATATACCAGCCGGTCAGTCAAAATCCGATCCAGCGCGATTCGGTCAGCGTTCCAGTTAATTCCCCCGCGCGGTGCCATATACCGCCACTGCTGCTCGTTCCCGCTCCACGGCTTGCCGAGGTCCGCGTCAAGGTCCTCCACCGTGTCCGCCAGAGCGACCAACTCGTCTAGCAGGCAAGCAAGTTGAGTCGCAGCGATCACGGCGGCAGCGCGCTTCTCCTCGGCTAGGTCGGTCACGTCGGAACGCCAGTCGGCGCGCACGTCGATTGCCGCAGCGCGGACCGTCGAAGCGGCATCGGCGGCAAGCTCATAGGCCGCCATCTGGACGCGCCGAGCCTCCGCAAGGCGGCTCTCCAGCGGCCCCCGGTTGGTCGGCTTGGGAAGCGGCTTGCCCTCCGCAAGCGCAAGCTTGACGGCCCGCTGGTCCTTCTCTTCGGCGTTAGCAATATCGGCCTCAGCGAAGGCTACGGAGTCATCGGCTTCCGCGCGCTTTCCCAGCAGTTCATCAAAGCGGGCAAGTGCCTCATTCACGCTCTCTGGGGTGCAGGTGTAGGTGTAGCGCGGAATGGCTCGATCGGCCATGCTGTAGAGAAATTCGAGACGCTGGGCTCGGGCATTCGTGTCGCTCATTTGTCGGTTCCTTGTCTGCTGGGCGAGTCAGTGGGGGTCGGAGTCGAGCTCGGAAAGGTGTGAGTATTGGTTTGCCGGTCCGTAGTGCCATCCGAATCCGGGATTGTCCTGCGCACTTCCCTGGGGGTTCAGGACGCGGGTCATGTGGTTCGGATTCTCAGGTGCTCCGGTGGCCGAATTGGTGGCCGGGTCGCTCATGTATCAGCCAGCCATTCGGCGCTGAAGGATTCGGGCGGCGAGCTTCACCGGGTCGATTTCTCCGCTGTCAGGATTGGGCTCGGAAGCGCCTCCACCCTTTACCAGCGAGCTAGGCTGAGTTCGGAGGCTGGGGCGGAAGTGCGTCGAGAGTTTCTGAGCGTCAGCCGTGATTTCCTCGGCAGTCGAGCCGTTGAGTCGGTCGCGCAGCGTCTCTGGAATGGAGAACTTCGCGCCGATCTGCTGACGCAGCGCGGGTAGGTCGGTGGCCGGCTGCGGGGTGTCACTTCCGTGCTTGGCGTTAGCGGCGCTCTCCGCCTCCACTTCGGCACGGGCGTTGTGGACATGCTTGGCAATTTCGGACCGTCGGTCCATTGGTCAGCTCCTAGTCGGATTTGGGTACAAAAAATGGCCCCGCATCACGAGTGCTGCACGTCCATCGGTCTCCGACATGACCGTTGGGAAAGCAGCACCCGCAACACGGGGCCTACCGATAGGAGATGAATCCCTATCGGCGAGGGTCCGGCGGGACGACAGCGTGTCGCCATGCCGGGGTTCGATATTCAGTTGATCAATTGTTGGGGCGCGCCGGAACGCTCCCGGGCCGTCGGTTCGCTGGGCTGAAATTCAGCGCCTGTCCGGCCTAGTGCTCGGGATGAGTCTCCCTTGCATATGGATTAACCGGGGAGCTATAACACGCGCTCCGGTCTCTATATGGATCTACGGCGGCTGCTTAAGCCACCTCCGCAGGGATCTACGCGGAGCGGCTAACGCTTCGCCCTGTTGCCCACCTTCATTGACTTGGAGTGGTGAACGACTGCCCACCAAGGGGCCAGAGCGCCGCGTAGGGGCCTTCTCGGGTCCGGGAGGCGCAGCAACCCCACCCCGCAGCCCTACGGGCCTCCTGGGGCCGTTCCTGCCCCTCTCGCACCCCTGGCTCGGGCAGCGCATGAGCGGACCGTCCGCAAGCCGTCACGAAACTCTGTGGTCTCGTTACGGTTCCCGTAGTTCCCTTATAGGGCCAGATGAGAAGTGCTTAGTGTGGTTCTCAATGTGTAACAACCCCTCAGAGAAACGTGACAGACATGCTCTGACCTGGGGTTTTGTGCTCTCGCGCTGGCAACGAAACTGCATGCCGGGGCCGCAGCCGGCCAGCCTGTCGAACCGCCAGCAAGCACAGCGAAGCCCCGCCCGACCCATGGAGGGTCAGACGGGACTGTGGCGACTTCAGAGGCCGTCAGGCAAGAGCTTCCTCAATGGCAACCGCAGCCAATGCGGCTGCCGCCGGATCAACATCACGCACCCATGCCGGGCCTTCGAAGGCAACCGACACCCGCAAGGGGTTGAACCGCTTGGGTGCTCCCGGTGCCGGGGGCGATATCACCACCCGAGTGCCCAGATCGGTGAGCAAGCCCCGTCGCCCCTCCTCGCTCGCCCGCCGATTCCATTCCTCCGCCACGCTGCCGCCGGTGTCCACCCAACGTCCCTCGGCGTGCTCTGCCTCGGCGCGCAGCTCTACCTGTCGGCGCTCAAGCGCGTTCAGCTGCGTGATTGCTAGCCGTGCTGCCGCTCCACTGGGCTCAAGGTGCACCAGGTTTCCGGCCAAGCGCTCAATCTGTCCCGTCACCTCCGAGAGTTGGAGTACCGCGCTGCCGTCGGGCTCGGCCCAATGCATGAACGTGCCTCGTCCGAACCTCTTGAGGAAGTCGGCAGTCACCATGGCCTCAACTGGAGCGGCAACGATCACGTTCGGTCGGTGGATGCCTTGCTTGCCGACACCGCTTCGGCACACGTATGTGCTGTAGTCCTTCCCGCGCTCCTCCCGACGCTGCCGGTACATGGGCCCGTCGCACTCGGAGCAGCGCGCCACGTGCAGCAACAGGGCCTTCCCGCTTCGCTCCACGCCTCGCCCCTTGGCTTTCTCGTCCAGGATCGCCCGTACCGCAGACCAGGATTCGGCGTCCAGGATTGCTGGGCCAGCAGACAGCGGGCGGCCCTCAGCGTCGAGGACCGGCTGATTGGTCAGCGCCCCTCGCTTCTCGCCAGGAACGGCCTGTGTGAGCCAGCCACGGACGGCAGGGGTGTACAACACGTCGCGCACGGTCGTTGTGTGCCAGCGCTGGCCCCTCACCTTGCGTCCGTCACGCTCTCGTGCGTGATCGGCGGGAGGCAGTACGCCCCGCTCGTTCAGGTCCCGGGCCAGTCCAGCCGCCGATGCGCCATGCTGCGTCAACTGCTCTGCACACTCGCGGACGATGGAAGCGGCGGTCTCGTCTATGACCCAACGCTTGTTGTTCACCGGTCCATCGACGGCGTAGCCGTAGGGCGCGAGGCCGCCCAGGTGGTTGCCACGAGACCGGAAGTGATCTTTCGATGCCTGGATGCGGGATGTGATCATGTCCCGCTCGTACTCTGCGAACGCAGCGAGCACATTGATGATGATCGAAGCGTTTTCAGGCGACACCACGCCGTCGGCGGTGACGATCGTCGTCCGGGTGGAGTCCGCAGCCTTCAGCAACCGCTGAAACTCCAAGACACTGCGGGCGTACCGGTCCAGCTTCGCGGCGAGTACGTAGTCAGCGCGCGGCAGCCACGACAGCACCTCGCGCATGCCGGAGCGGTCCTCCAGCTTCGTGGCACCGGACACGTTGGTGTCGGTGGCTATGTGAACCACCTCCCACCCACGCTGCGCGGCGTATGCCTTGCACGCGTTGATGCGGTGGTCGGGCGCTTCTTCAGCGAACAGGCGGGACAAGCGGTCGTAGATCACGACGGTTGGCACGGTGGCCCTCTCTCTTGGTTGGACTGGGCCACGGCCCGGCACAGCATACGTGCACGGTTTTGCTGGTCATCCGGGCGGCTGCGGCACGGTCCACGCCAACACGGCGGCGGACGTGCCGGTCCGACTGGAGGCCCTGGGCTCGCTCGCCGGTCTCGACCGGCCGGCGCTGCACAGCCAACTGCGGGCCGCGCTCGACGTGGTGGTGCACCTGGTCCGCGACCCGGGCTCGGGGCGGCGCCGGGTGGCGGAGATCCACACGCTGACCGGAGCCGGTGACGGGTCGGCCGTGACCATGCCCGCGGTGGCCTTCCCGGCGTCCGGCGGCCTGCGTCCCGGTGCGGGTTGGGAGCGGCTGATCGGACTGCTGGCGGCACGCGGGGTGTCGCTCGGGTCGGGGCAGCCGTGATCGCGGTGACGGTGACGGTGGCCGGGTCGGCGAGTGCGGACGCGCGGGCGGTGGAACTCGCCTTCGCCCTGCTGCTGAGCGGGTGCGCCGTGGGCGCCCTGCTGCTGCTCGGCGCTGCGGGGCGCAAGGACCGAGGAGGACGGAGGTGAACAATGTGACGCAGAGTCAGCCTGCCTTCTGCTGGGCCGCAGTGCTGTGCCTGGTGGCCGTCGCGGCGTGGCGTGCGGTGCAGGAGCAGTTGCCGGGCGGGCGGCGCTCCAGGCTGGTGCTGGCGGGCAGCGGGCCGCCGGTGCTGCGGGTGGGCCCGGAGACGGTGGTGCGGGCCCGGGGTCGGCTGCCGGGGTTCCTGGCACCCGAACTGCTGCTCCTGCCGGCGGGACTGGCCGCCGGGCAGGCCACCGCCTCGCCGGTGCCGGTGCTCGCGGCGGCCCTGGCCGTCCTGCCGCTGCGCAGGTGGCGGTCGCGCAGGCGCCTGGCGGCGGAGGCCCGGCACCGGGCCGCGGCCGTCGTGGAGCTCTGCTCCGGCCTGGCGGGGGAGTTGCGCGGCGGGGCGACGCCGGAGCAGGCGCTGCACCTGGTGACCGCGCGGCTCGCCGCCGACCCGGCGGGGCTGCGCGGGCTCGGCGAGGAGCCGGTGGCCCGGCTGGCCGCGGGCCGCTACGGCGGGGACGTGCCCGCCGCGCTGCACCTGCTGGCCGAACTGCCGGGCGGCAGTGGGGCCGCGGCCATCGCGGCCTGCTGGCGGGTGGCCGCGGACAGCGGGTCGGGGCTCGCCGCCGCGCTGGACCGGGTCGCCGAGGCGCTGCGCGGCGAGCGGGCGCTGGCGGAGGAGATCGCCGGGGAACTGGCCGGGCCGCGCGCGACGATCGCCGTCCTGGCCGCGCTGCCGGGCATCGGGCTGCTCCTCGGCGCGGCGCTCGGGGCCCACCCGTTGGAGGTCCTGCTGCACACCCCGGCCGGGCTGGGCTGCCTCGTGGCGGGGGCGGTCCTGGAGGGCCTGGGCGTGTTCTGGACGGCACGCATCGTCCGGGCGGCGGCCCACGGCGCGCTGGAGGCTTCTCCGGGGCGGCGCGAGCGAATTCGAGCCTCCGGCCGTACGGCGCCCGGCCCTCGGGCGAGCGGGCGGGTCTGCGGGCTGTCGCGGGTGCGCGCACGGGCGCTCGGGGCGGTGGCGAGGTGATGCGGGGCATCGAGTGGGTCGCGCTCGCCCTCCCGGTGGGCGGGGCGGCCCTGGGGTGGACGCCGGTGCGTGGCCGGGTGAGGCGCCGACGGGTGCTCGCCCGGGCCCGGGGCGGAAAGGGGACGGCAAGGCGAACCGGGCTGACGGCCACGGATGTTGGGCGCCGACGCCGGGCGGTCACAGCGGCCGTCGCCGGGCTCGCGGCGGCGGTGCTGCTCGGTGGTGGCACCGGACTGGCCGTCGGGGTGCTGCTGGCGGTGGGCGTTCACCGGTGGTCGGCCCGGGCGCGGTCGCCGGTCGACCGCCGGGAGGCCCGTGACGAAGAACTGCTGACCAGGCAACTCCCGCTGAGCGCCGAGCTGTTGGCGGCCTGCCTCGGGTCGGCGGCGCTGCCCTCGGACGCCGTGTCGGCGGTGGGCCGGAGTGTGGGTGCGCCGCTGGGTCCCCGGCTGGTGGCGATCGGGGCCGAACTGGCCCTGGGCGCGCCGCCGGAGCTGTGCTGGAGCCGACTGGGCGAGCAGCACCCGCCGCTGGCGCCGCTGGCGCGCTGCCTGGAGCGCAGCAGCCTAGGCGGCGTCCCCGCCGCGGGCCCGCTGATCGGGCTGGCCCAGGGGCAGCGCACGGCGGCTGCCCGCGCGGCCCACGCCCGGGTCCGCCGGGCGGCGGTGCTCGCCACCGCGCCGCTGGGGCTCTGCTTCCTCCCGGCCTTCGTCCTGATCGGCGTGGTGCCGGTGGTCGTCGGCCTCACCAGCCGCTTCGCGCAGGCGATGTGAACAAGAGCCGGATGCACGGACATCGACGGACGACGAACGACAGGAGGATCTCATGACCGCAGTGATCGCGATCGGGACCGGTACCGGGCGGTCGCTCCGCCCGCTGGCCGGGGCGTGGCGGCGGAGGAGCCGTCGGGCAGCCTGCCGGGTGCGCAGGGTGGCCCGGCTCCGGGGCCGCTCGGACGCCGGGATGACCACGGCCGAGTACGCCGTCGGGACGCTGGGCGCGTGCGCCCTCGCGGCCGGGTTGTACAAGGTGGTGACCAGCGAAGCCATCACGGGTGCGTTGACCGACATGCTGGTGCGGGCGCTCCATGCCACCTAGGACAGGCCGTCGAACTCCTGCCGGTCGGCCGGCAGGGGCCGGGAGGCCCCGGTGGGCAGGAGCACCCCGTGGGGTGGTCGTCGAACGCCGACGGTCCTCGGCCCGGCGGCCGGGAGGCGCTCCCGCCACCGCCGCGCGCGGCACGCTCCTCGACGCCGCCCCGCCCGCGCTCCCGGTGGGTGACAGGAGGCTGAGGACGGCTTCCGGCCGGGCCGGGGAGCGCGGCGCCGGCCGGGCATGGCCGCTGCGGCCGTGCGGCGACGCGGGCTTCGTCACCGCGGAGACGGCGGTGGCGCTGCCGGCGCTCGTCCTGCTCGCGGCGATGCTGATCTGGGGAGTGCTCGCGGCGTCCACGCAGATCCGCTGCGTGGACGCCGCCCGGGTCGGTGCCAGGGCGGCCGCACGCGGGGAGACGGACGCCGCCGAACTCGCCCGCGCGGCGGCACCGGCGGGCGCGCAGGTCCGGGTGGCCTTGGCGGCCGACACGGTGCGGGTCGAGGTGGAGGCGCCGTGCGCGGGGCCGGGAAGGCTCGGCGGGTTGCTCGCCGTCCGGCTCAGTGCGGCGGCCGTGGCGGCGCGGGAGGACGTCCTGGTGGCGGTCACGGCGGGAGGTGGTGGTCCATGGCCGTCCTGACCGGGCTGGGGGAGACGGCGGAGCGGGTGGCACGCGCCCGTGCGGCCCGAGCCGTCGCGGCGGGCGGGCGAGGGCCGGACGCCGGCTCCGCGACGGTCTGGCTGCTGGCCCTGGCGATGCTGGGAACGGCGGTGTTCGCCGGGACGATCGCGGTCGGCTCGGTGGTCGCCTCCCGGCACCGGGCCGAGTCGGCGGCCGACCTCGCGGCCCTCGCCGCGGCGGACCGGCTGCTGCTGGACCGGGACGGCGGTTGCGCCCGGGCCGCCGCGATCGCCGCCGCTCAGGGCGCCGGACTGGTGTCCTGTGCGGTCGACCGGTCGGCGGACGCCGTCGAGGTGGTGGCCGAGGTGGACGTCCGCGGGCTCCCGGCCCGGCTGCCGGTCGGCCCGGCACGGGCGAGGGCCCGAGCCGGGCCGGTACGGGCCCCGGTCACCGGTCCCGAGGACGTGCCGGACGCCGGGCCGGTCGGGGATCCGAGCGAAGCTCCGAGCGGAGCCCCGAGTACGGCGGCGGTCTCATGAACGGGCCGGCGCTCCACCGTCCGGTCCCGGGGCCGCCTCCGGCGCGCCTGGCGCCTCCGGACCGGCGCTCGTCTCCGAAGCATCCGAAGCGTCCGGAGTCTCTGGGCCGTCGGGCGCCTCCCGTCCGTCCTGCGTCTCCGCGGCTCCGGCGGCCCCGGCCAGCAGGACGTCCAGGAGCCGGACGGCGGCGGCCTTGTCCAGCGGGTCGTTCCCGTTGCCGCACTTGGGCGACTGGACGCAGGACGGGCAGCCGCGCTCGCACTCGCAGGAGGCGATCGCCGTCCGGGTGGCCGTCAGCCACTGGACCGCCCGCCGGAAGCCCCGTTCGGCGAAGCCGGCCCCGCCCGGATGGCCGTCGTAGACGAACACGGTCGGCAGGCCGGTGTCCGGGTGCAGCGGGACGGAGACGCCGCCGATGTCCCACCGGTCGCAGGTGGCGAACAGCGGCAGCAGTCCGATCGAGGCGTGCTCGGCGGCGTGGGCGGCGCCGGGCAACTGGTCGGGCGGGATGTCCGCGTCGAGCAGCTGGTCCTCGGTGACGGTCCACCAGACCGCGCGGGTGCGCAGCGTGCGGGGCGGCAGGTCGAGCTTGGTCTCGCCCATGATCTCCCCGGTGGAGATCCGCTTGCGGAGGTAGCCGACCACCTGGTTGACCACCTCCACCGAGCCGAAGCTGAGCCGGCCCTCGCCCCATTCCACGGTGGTGTCGGTGTCCAGGACGGAGACGGAGGTGATGTCGCGGGCGGCCGTGGTGTACGGCGGGTCGGCCGGTTCGACCAGGGCCACGGAGTTCTCCAGGTCGAACTCCCGGACCAGGTAGGTGCGGCCCTGGTGGAGGTGCACGGCCCCGGTGTGGACGCTGGTGTGGGCGGCCGCGGCGTCCACCGTGCCGAGCAGGCGGCCGGTGTCGGCCTCGACGATCTGAACCGGACGGCCGCCGCTGCCGCGCAGGTCCACCGCGTCGGCCGCGCGTTCGCGACGGGTCCAGTACCAGGAGCCGTCACTGCGCCGGCGCAGCAGGCCGCGCCGTTCCAGGACCGGGAGCAGCGGCGCGGTGGACGGCCCGAACAGTTCCAGGTCGGCATCGGTGAGCGGGAGTTCGGCTGCCGCCGCGCACAGGTGCGGGGCGAGCACGTGCGGGTTGTCGGGGTCGAGCACGGTGGCCTCGACGGGCGCCGCGAACAGCGCCTCCGGGTGGTGCACCAGGTAGGTGTCCAGCGGGTCGTCCCGGGCGATCAGCACGGCCAGCGCGCCCTGGGCCTCCCGGCCGGCCCGGCCCGCCTGCTGCCAGAGCGAGGCCCGGGTGCCGGGGTAGCCGGCCATCAGGACGGCGTCGAGGCCGGAGATGTCGACGCCCAGTTCGAGAGCGGAGGTGGAGGCGAGGCCGAGCAGTCGGCCGGTGTGCAGATCGCGTTCCAGGGCGCGGCGTTCGTCGGCGAGGTAGCCGCCGCGGTAGGCGGCCACCCGTCCGGCGAGCGGGCGGTCGAGCTGGTCCTGGGCCTGGAGCGCCACGAGCTCGGCGGCACGCCGGGAGCGGACGAAGACGACGGTGCGGATCTCCCGCTCGACCAGGTCGGTCAGCAGGTTCGCGGCCTCGGCGGTCGCGGTGCGGCGCACGGGCGCGCCGTGCTCGCCGACGTTCTCGGTGAGCGGCGGCTCCCAGAGGCCGAAGACCATCGGCCCGCGCGGCGAGGCGTCCTCGGTGACGGCGACGGCGGGCAGGCCGGTCAGCCGCCGGGCGGTCGCGGCCGGGTCGGCGGTGGTGGCGGAGGCCAGCAGGAAGGTGGGTGACGAGCCGTAACGGGCGCAGATGCGGCGCAGCCGTCGCAGCACCTGTGCGACGTGCGAGCCGAACACGCCCCGGTAGCTGTGGCATTCGTCGACGACCACGTAACGCAAGGCCTTGAGGAAGGAGGACCAGCGGGCGTGGCCGGGCAGGATGCCCCGGTGGAGCATGTCCGGGTTGGTGAGCACGTAGGAGGCGTACTGGCGGACCCACTCGCGCTCCTCGGTCGGGGTGTCGCCGTCGTACAGGGCGGCGCGGACCCTCGGCGGGGCGAGTTCGGCCGCCCGGCGGCGCTGGTCGGCGGCGAGCGCCTTGGTCGGAGCCAGGTAGAGCGCGGTGGCGCCGCGGCCGTTGCGGGCCTCGGTGCCGTCGAGGAGGTCGGTGAGCACCGGTGCCAGGTAGCCCAGCGACTTGCCCGAGGCGGTGCCTGTGGCGATCACCACAGTCTGGCCGCTTTTGGCCAGATTCATCGCTTCTGCCTGGTGCGCCCACGGCTGTTCCACCCCGAGGGCGCGCGCCGCGGCCACGACCTCCGGACGGATCGAGTCCGGCCACGGTGAATAACGTGCAGGTCGGGCGGGAAGGTGCTCCGTATGGGTGAGCCGGTCGGACCGCCCCCGGCCGGTGGCCAGGGTCGTGAGCAGTGCCTCGGGCGGGCTGTGTCGGGGCGGCATGGGGACCCAGTGTGTCACCGGCGTGACGGAGAATCGTCGTAAGCCATCGTGCGGGCATGGCCGCAGGTGGTTGAATGTGGCCGTGACGGCCGTATGGCCGTGGGTCGCAGCGCTGAGGCTTGCCACGCGTTGGCGGGGCGCGCCCGGGCTCGCGACCATGCGGTGGCGGCCGTCCGGCCGAGGATCGCACATGACGTAGCAAGGCAAGGTGCTGGAGGTTCCGTGGACCTGTCCCTGTCGACCCGTTCAGTCGGCGATCGTACGGTCGTCGAGGTTGGCGGCGAGATCGATGTGTACACCGCCCCGAAGCTGCGGGAGCAGCTGGTCGAGCTCGTCAACGACGGCAAGTACCACCTCGTCGTCGACATGGAGGGCGTCGACTTCCTCGACTCGACCGGCCTCGGTGTGCTGGTCGGCGGTCTGAAGCGGGTGCGCGCCCACGAGGGCTCGCTGCGCCTCGTCTGCAACCAGGAGCGCATCCTGAAGATCTTCCGCATCACCGGCCTGACCAAGGTCTTCCCGATCCACACCTCGGTGGACGACGCGGTCAACGCGACCGACTGACGCGGCCGGGCCGGCCCGGGTGGCCGGCCCGCTCGTTTCCTCGCGTCCGGGAGCCCGGGTCCGTGCGGCCCGGTGCGTCCACGGACGCCCCTGGGCCGGTTCCGCCGGCCCGCAGGGGCCGGGCCTCCGGCCCCGGTCGGAGCACCCCGAGGGGGAGAGATGGCAACCGTCGAACTTCGATTCAGCGCGCTTCCCGAGCATGTGCGGACGGCCCGACTGGTCGCCGCGGCCGTCGCCAGACGGGCCGGGGTCGACGAGTCGGTGCTCGACGAGGTCCGGCTCGCGGTCGGCGAGGCGTGCTCCCGCGCAGTCGGGCTGCACCAGCGCGGCGGCATCGGCGGCACGGTCCGGGTCGCGCTGACCGATCAGGAGAAGCGTTTCCTCATCGAGGTCGAGGACGAGGCCGGCGCCGCCGCCGTCCCGGCCTCCGGCGCCGCCGTGGGCGGCGACCCGGACGAGGACACCCTGGGCCTCGCCGTGATCACCGGCCTGGTCGAGGACCTGGAGGTCACCAACGGCACGGACGGTGGCCTGATCCGGATGAGCTGGCCGGTCTCGGTCCCCTCCGTCGCGGTCTGAGGCGCCGCCGGCGCCGCTTTCGCGCTTCCGCACGCCCGCGAGGGCTGGAGCCCGGCTCCCGGGCAGGGCGTCGACGCGTGGCTATCCCGGCGGTCGGCTGCTCCCGGACGACCGGGTCCGCTCGTCGATCGGGCCTCGTCGCGATGGACGGCGTCCGGGTGGGTTCGCATCCCGTCACCCGGACGACCGGGCAGGCCGCCGGGACATCGGCAGCCGCCTCGACCTCCGAAGCGTTCCGGGCCGAGCTGCCGGTCGGCCGTCGGCGGGCACCCACGGGGCGGAGGTCCGCGTCGGCATGCCCGTAGGCCGGCTGTGCGAGGACGCGCCCTCCCCTGCCGGCGCAGCAGCAGCGGCCGACCTCGCCCGTCGTTCCGCTCGACAGCGATCCCGTTCGGCAGCGATCCCGCACGACATCGAGCGTCGGCACGGGCAGCGGGCGGCGGGCAGCGGGCGGCAGGCAGCGGGGGAGGGAAACCGGAAATCGGGGAACGGACACCGGCCGTGTAGGTTCGACGACCGATGACGACCGAAACCGAAAGGCTCCTCCCGGTGAACAAGCGACTGCTGGCCGTACCCGCCCTCGGCGTGCTGCTCGCGTTCGGTGCCGTCGGCTGTGGCGGCGACGACAACAACAGCAAGCAGCTGGAGTCCTGGGCGTCGACCGTCTGCGGCGCCGCCAAGGACCCGATCTCCCAGGCGCAGGCCGCGCTCGCCGACACCGGCCAGGTGAAGACCGGCGAAGTCCCCGCCGACCTCCAGAAGCGGCTCTCCACGGACATCGGGCGGCTGGCCAAGACCAACCAGGACATAGCCGCCGCCATCGACGGTGCCGGGGCGCCCAAGGTGCAGGACGGCGCGACCCTCCAGAAGGACACCGTCGACGAGCTGAAGAAGGCGGCCGACGGCTACGTCGAGGTCCAGAAGAAGCTGGACGCGCTGCCCAACACCGACCAGGCCAAGTTCGCCGACGGGCTGCGCAGCGTGGCCGACCAGGTGCAGCAGCTGGCCTCGCTCTCCACCCAGGCGCAGAGCAAGCTCCAGCGCGGCGATCTCGGCGCGGCGATGGCCAAGCAGGAGGGCTGCAAGCCGTCCCCGACCACCGCCCCGACCGGCGGTGCCACCGGTGGTGCGGGCGCCGGCGCGAGCGGCACCCCGGCCCCGGGCAGTGCGGGAACGACCCCCGCCCCCGGCGCCACCGACACCCCGGGCGCCCCGGCCACCACCCCGGCGCCCGGCGCGACCGACAGTGCGAGCCCGGCCGCTGCCGGCGCGACCACCGCTCCGTCCGCCCCGGCCGGCACCCCGGCGAACCCCGCCCCCAGCGCGAGCTGAGCCCCCCGGCGGACCGCACGATCCGACGCGCCCGCCCCCGAAACCGGCCCGTCCCCGGCCAGGGACCGGCTGGTGAGGGGCGGCGCGTCGGTCATGACGAAGTCACGCGGGCCGGGGCGCCCTCGTGGAGCCGCCGTCCCTGCCCGCCGCCGGCCCCCGTGACCGCGAGCCGCCTCCGCGAGCCGCTGCGAGCTGCCGCCGGCCGCCGCTGTCGAACGACTCGGCGCCCCCGGCAGGGCGGCGCGCGGTGGCTCCCGGGGGCGTGCGTGGTGGTGCGGGCTTCCGTCCGATGGCCGCGGGGCGCAGCGGCGGCCGCGGGGTGGGCGCCGGGGGACAATGGCGGGGTGATCAGTAGCCCCGTTCTCGACCCGACCCGCCTCGCCAAGTTCCGCGAGGCGCTGCTCGCCGCCTCGTTCACCGCCGACGGGTGCCTGGACCTGCTCGGGCCCACCGGCTATTCGGCGTTGGCCCGCAGCGAGGCGGTCCCGGCACTGCGGGCGACCCGCGGTGGCAGCCCGCTGGAGACGCTGGTGCGGCTGTTCCTGCTCCAGCAGCCGGTCCCGTACCGGGCGGCCGCCGCCGCGCTGCCGGTGGAGGACTGCCTGGCGGACGGCTGGCTGCGCCCCGACGGCGATCTGGTGCGCGCCACCGTCGACGTCCGGCCGTACGCCAACGAGGTGGCCGGGATGCCCAGTTCGGATGCCTGGGTGGTCTCCGACCTGGGCTGCGCGGTGGGCGGCGCGGGCGGCATCGGCTCCGGTGAGACCGCGCACGGGGTGGCCCGCAAGGACCTGGTGCTGGGCGTCGGCGGTGCCTCCACCACGCTGGCCAACATCACCGTGCGCCGTCCCGTCCGGGCCGCGCTGGACCTCGGTTCGGGCTCCGGTGTCCAGGCGCTGCACGCGGCCCGCCACGCCGGGACCGTCACCGCCACGGACCTCAATCCGCGCGCGCTGCGCTTCACCGAGCTGACCCTGGCACTGTCCGGTTTCGACAACACCGAGGTGTCCACCGGAAGCCTCTTCGAGCCGGTCGGGGAGCGGAAGTTCGACCTGATCGTCTCCAACCCGCCGTTCGTCATCTCGCCGGGCGGCCGGTTCACCTACCGCGACGGCGGCATGGCCGGGGACGACCTGTGCCGCAGCCTGGTCCGCTCGGCCGCCGACCACCTGGAGCCCGGCGGCTACTGCCAGCTCCTCGCCAACTGGCAGCACGTCAAGGGCGAGGACTGGCAGGAGAGGCTGGCCGGCTGGGTCGCGGGCACCGGCCTGGACGCCTGGGTCGTCCAGCGCGAGGTCCAGGACGTGGCCCAGTACGCCGAGTTGTGGCTGCGCGACGGCGGTGACCACCGCGGCCCCGGCGGCGACTACCAGGCCCGGTACGGCGAGTGGCTGGACGCCTTCGAGGCGGGCCGGGTCGAGGGCATCGGGATGGGCTGGATCACCCTGCGGGCGAGCGGCGCCGAGCGTCCGACCGTCCGGGTGGAGGAGTGGCCGCACCCGGTGGAGCAGCCGCTGGGCCCGCACATCGAGGCCTGGTTCGACCGGCAGGACTTCCTCCGCTCGCACGACGATGCGGGCCTGCTCGCGGCCCGCTACGTGCTGGCCGACGAGGTGGTCCAGGAGCAGGTCGGCTCGCCGGGCGCGGAGGACCCGGAGCACGTGATCCTGCGTCACAACCGGGGCATGCGGCGCGCCACCAAGGTGGACACCGTGGGCGCCGGGTTCGTCGGGGTCTGCGACGGGACGCTGTCGGCGGGCGAGATCGTGGACGCCATCGCGCAGCTGCTCGGCGAGGACCGGGTGGTCCTGCGGGACCGGGTGCCGGAGTCGCTGCGCCTGCTGACCGAGCAGGGGTTCATCGACCCGGTCCGCTGAGGCCCGACCCGGCGCGTCCCGGCGCGTCCCGGCCCTCCGTGGCCGGATTCACCGTGCCCGGTTGCGCCGTGCCCGGATTCACCGTGCCCGGACCCCGGCCCTCCGTGACCGCACCCGCCGAGACCTGACCGGTTCACTCGCCCGTACCCCCTGGTTCGTCCGGCCGCCGCCGGGTGGCAGTCTCCCGTTGGCTCTCCACTGTGAAGCTCTGTCCACAGGCTGTGGACAGAGCTGGGGAGCCGGGGGCCAGGGGTGGACACGACGACGGCGATGGTGGGCGGGTCGGTGCTCGCCCTCTTCGGTGGCGTGCTGCTGCTCTGGTGCGCCGCCGAGGTGGGGTTGCGCCTGCGGGTGCGCCGCCGGGGGGCGGCGGCGTTGGCCACCGTGATGGCCGAGGACGACGTGCACGGCCAGCTGGACAGTGCTCCGCTGCTCTCCTTCTCGGTGCCGCCCTCGGTCGGCGGCGCCGGCGCGTGCGGGATCGCCGGGCTGGTCATCGCCCGTCCGCGGGGGCACACCCCGCTGCGCCGTCCGGACCGCTTCGCGCCCGGAGCCTCGGTGCGGATCTGTTACGACCCGCAGCGCCCGAGCCGGGTGGTGCTGGCCGCGGGGGAGGTCGGGCGGGCCGCCGTCGTGGACCTGCTGTGGAGCGTCCTGGGCATGGGCTGCCTGGCGGCGGGCGCCGGGCTCCTGGCCGTGGCCGGCGGCTGAGCCCCGCCCCCGGTCCGCCCCGCCCCCGCCTCGCTCCGCCCCGCCCCCGCCCCGCGAGAACCCGTCGATTTTCCGTTGACAGATCTTGAAATCCGTCATTCCATCCTCCGGAACCTGCCGAAGGCCCCCCTCCGCGGGGCGCGAACCTCCGTCATCGGGTTACCGTTCGAGTGGCGTCGGTGAGCCCGGCAAGTGAAAAAGCGGGATCCGTCCGTTTGACAAGGGTGGCCGGGGTACGGTCACACTCCGCTGGTGGGGGTGTCGTGCCGCGGCAGCCCCGGGGCGGTGGAGGGGTCGGGCGGAGTGCAGCCCGTGCTGCCGGCGCCGACCAGCCACATAAGGACCGGGAGAGAAGAGCGAAGGTGTCCCCGAGCAGCGAGACCGCGCACGGACAGCGACTCGTCATTGTCGAGTCGCCGGCCAAGGCGAAGACGATCAAGGGCTACCTGGGCCCCGGCTACATCGTCGAGGCGAGCGTCGGGCACATCCGCGACCTCCCCAGCACCGCGGCCGAGGTGCCGGACAAGTACACCGGCGAGGTGCGGCGCCTCGGGGTGGACGTCGACCATGACTTCGCGCCCATCTACGTGGTCAACGCGGACAAGAAGTCCCAGGTCAGCAAGTTGAAGTCGCTGCTCGCGGAGTCCGACGAGCTCTTCCTCGCCACCGATGAGGACCGCGAGGGCGAGGCCATCGCGTGGCACCTCCAGCAGGTGCTCAAGCCCAAGGTGCCGGTGCACCGCATGGTGTTCCACGAGATCACCAAGTCGGCGATCCAGGAGGCCGTGGCCAACCCGCGCGAGCTCAACCAGCGACTGGTCGACGCCCAGGAGACCCGCCGCATCCTCGACCGGCTGTACGGCTTCGAGGTCTCGCCGGTGCTGTGGAAGAAGGTCATGCCGAAGCTGTCGGCGGGCCGGGTGCAGTCCGTCGCCACCCGACTGGTGGTCGAGCGCGAGCGCGAGCGGATGGCCTTCCGCGCCGCTTCGTACTGGGACCTGGTCGGCACCTTCGGCACCGGCCGCACCCCGGCCGACGCCGCCAACCCGGAGACCTTCGGCGCCCGGCTGGCCTCCGTCGACGGCAAGCGGATCGCCAGCGGCCGCGACTTCGGCCAGGACGGCCGGCTGAAGGCCGCCAGCGCGAACACCCTGCACCTGGACGAGCAGGCGGCCCGTCAGCTGGCCGCCGCCCTGGAGCAGACGGCGTTCGGCGTCCGCAGCGTCGAGTCCAAGCCGTACCGCCGCTCGCCGTACGCGCCGTTCCGCACCACGACGCTCCAGCAGGAGGCCAGCCGCAAGCTGGGCTTCGGCGCCAAGCGGACCATGCAGGTGGCCCAGAAGCTGTACGAGAACGGCTTCATCACCTATATGCGTACCGACTCCACCACGCTGTCGGACACCGCGATCACCGCCGCCCGGGCCCAGGTCACCCAGCTGTACGGTGCGGACTACCTGCCGGACGCCCCGCGTACCTACGCCAGCAAGGTGAAGAACGCGCAGGAGGCGCACGAGGCCGTCCGCCCGTCCGGCGACCGTTTCCGCACCCCCGCCGAGACCGGCCTGACCGGTGACGACTTCAAGCTGTACGAGCTGATCTGGATGCGCACCGTCGCCTCCCAGATGAAGGACGCGGTCGGCCAGTCCGTCACCGTCCGGGTCGGCGGCACCTCCGCCGACGGCCGGGACGTCGAGTTTTCGGCCACCGGCAAGATCATCACCTTCCACGGCTTCCTCAAGGCCTACGTCGAGGGCGCCGACGACCCGAACGCGGAGCTCGACGACCGCGAGCGCCGGCTGCCGCAGGTCGTCCAGGGTGACCCGCTGGCCGCCGAGCGGATCACCCCGGAGGGCCACGCCACCAAGCCGCCGGCCCGCTACACCGAGGCCTCGCTGGTCAAGGAGCTGGAGGACCGGGAGATCGGCCGCCCCTCCACCTACGCGTCGATCATCGACACGATCATCCAGCGCCGGTACGTTTTCAAGAAGGGGACGGCGCTCGTCCCGTCCTTCCTCTCCTTCGCCGTGGTCAACCTGCTGGAGAAGCACTTCGGCCGACTGGTCGACTACGACTTCACCGCCAAGATGGAGGACGACCTCGACCGGATCGCCGCCGGTGAGGCGCAGTCCGTGCCGTGGCTGAAGCGCTTCTACTTCGGCGAGGGCGAGGGCCACGCCGCGGGCGGCGCCGCCGAGGCCGGCAACGGCGACGGCGACCACCTGGGCGGCCTGAAGGAACTGGTCACCGACCTCGGCGCGATCGACGCCCGGGAGATCAGCTCGTTCAGGGTCAGCGACGACATCACCCTGCGGGTCGGCCGCTACGGCCCGTACGTCGAGCGCGCCTCCACCGTCGAGGGCGAGCCGGGCCAGCGTGCCGACATCCCGGACGAGCTGCCGCCGGACGAGCTCACCGTCGAGCTGGCCGAGGAGCTGCTGGCCAAGCCCAGCGGCGACTTCGAGCTCGGCCCGGACCCGGTCGGCGGCAACATGCTGGTCGCCAAGGACGGCCGCTACGGCCCGTACGTGACCGAGATCCTGCCCGAGGGCACGCCGAAGACCGGCAAGAACGCGGTCAAGCCGCGCACCGCCTCGCTGTTCAAGACGATGTCGCTGGACACCGTCACGCTGGAGGACGCGCTGCGGCTGCTCTCGCTGCCCCGGGTGGTCGGCACCGACGCCGAGGGTGCGGAGATCACCGCGCAGAACGGCCGCTACGGCCCGTACCTCAAGCGCGGCACCGACTCCCGTTCGCTCACCAGCGAGGACCAGCTCTTCACGATCACCCTCGACGAGGCACTGGCGATCTACGCCCAGCCGAAGCAGCGCGGCCGGGCGGCCGCCGCCCCGCCGCTCAAGGAGCTGGGCAACGACCCGGTCAGCGAGCGCCCGGTGGTGGTCAAGGACGGCCGCTTCGGTCCGTACGTGACCGACGGCGAGACCAACGCCACGCTCCGCAAGGACGACGACGTCGAGACCATCACGCCGGAGCGCGGGTACGAGCTGCTCGCCGAGAAGCGGGCGCGCGGACCGGTGAAGAAGGCGGCGAAGAAGGCCCCGGCGAAGAAGGCCGCGGCCAAGAAGACGACCACCGCCAAGACCGCGGCGACCAAGACCGCGGCCGCGAAGAAGACCGCCGCGAAGAAGACCACCACCACCAAAACGGCGGCGGCGAAGAAGACGGCGGCCAAGAAGACCGCCACGAGCAGGACGGCGGCCGACAAGGCCTCGGCCACCGAAGAAGGCTGATCCCGGGTCATCGCGGCCGGGCCCGCACCCCCGATCCCGGGGGGCGGGCCCGAGGCCCGTCGGGTCTGTGCGGGGTACGTCACAACCCGGTGATGAGCACGATCCGGAAGCGCGTTCGCCACATTCCGGCCAGGCCCAGCCCGCTACGCTGACCGTATGACGAGCGAGGAGCAGCCCACCCCCAGCGCCCCGGCCGCCAGAGCGGGGGTGTCCGACCTGCCCGAGGTCGCGCCCGCCGGGACTCCGGTGGACCGGGCCCGGGCGCTGCTGCGGACACGTGCCTACCGGCGCCTGTGGACCACCCAGCTGATCGGCGGCACCGCCGACCGGCTCGGCCTGCTGGTGCTGCTCGCGCTCACCGTGATCGCCGCCGCCCAGGGCGACCGGTTCGGCAGCCTGCCGCGCAGCCTCGCCTTCGCCCTCGCCGCGGTCCTCGCCGTCCGGGTGCTGGCGACCGGCCTGGTCGGCGTCGCCCTGCTCGGCCCGGTGCACCGGCTGGTCACCGGCCGACTGGACCGGCGCTGGACGCTGTTCGGCGCCGACGTGCTGCGCGCCCTGCTGATCGGCCTCGCCCCCTGGTGGAGCGTCTGGCTGGGCTCCGCCGCCGAGCCCTCCGGGGCTGCCACCTACGCCCTGCTCGCCACCGTGTTCGTCACCGGTGCCGCCGAGCGGGTCCGGGGGATCGCCAAGGCCGCCGCCGTTCCCGGCCTGCTGCCTCCGGCCAACCCGCACCTGCCGGTCGCCGAGCAGCGCCCGGCCGCGGCCAACCTGGAGAGCGTCCGGAGCATCGACCGCTTCACCGGCTGGGTGACCGTGCCGCTCGGCGCGCTCGGCCTGGTGGCCTTCACCCTGCTCAACAACATCGGCGCGGCCCTCGGCTCCGACTGGCTCCGCGCCCACCAGCTCACCTTCGCGGCGCTCGGCGCGGCCGGGCTGTTCGCCGCCGCGGCGGTCCGCGACCACCTCCAGCAGTTGCCCGGCGGCCCGGTGTCCGTCGCCCCGGTCTCGCCGCTCCAGGGCCTGCGCGCCCCGACCGACGCCGCCCCCGGCCCCGCGCTGAGCAAGGGCCGCACCGGCGGCGCCCCGTACTTCACCTTCGCCGTCGCGGCCGGCTACGCCGCGATGGCGGGCGTCGCCGCGCTCGCGCTGCTCACCGCCGCCGAGCACCGCGCCGGGCCGATCGGCTACGGCCTGCTGGTGCTCGCCGCCGCCGGGACGCCCGCCCTGGGCGCCCGGCTCACCCGGGTCACGCTGCCCTCGCTGTCCCGCCGCCGGCTGCTCGCGCTGGCGCTGCTCACCCAGGGCGTCGCACTGATCCTGGCCGGGCTGGTGCTGGACTTCGTGCTGGTCCTGCTGCTCACCGTGCTGGCCGGGCTGGCCGCGGGGATCGTGATCTCGGCCGGACGCACCCTGCTCGCCCAGGAGGTCGAGGAGGCCCGGCTGCCGAAGGTCACCGAGCACCTGTTCGCGGTGCTCCGGACCATGGTCGCCGCCGCGCTGGTCGTCGTCCCGCTGATCGCCGCCGCCTACGGGGACGTCGAGTACGGCACCGTCGAGCCCGGTTCCTTCACCTTCATCCACGGCGGCGCGGCCCTGGCCGTCGCCACCTCCGGGCTGCTCACGCTGGTGCTCGCCGCGGTCGTGCTGCTGCGCACCGACGACCGGCGCGGCACCGCGCCGTTCGTCCGGGACCTGGTGGACTCGGTGCGCGGCCCGGGCGGCCCGGCTCCGCGCCTCGGCGCGGGCACCGGCTTCTTCATCGCCCTGGAGGGCGGCGACGGCGCCGGCAAGTCCACCCAGGCCCAGGCGCTCGCCGAGTGGATCCGCGGCAAGGGGCACGAGGTCGTGCTCACCCGCGAGCCCGGCGGCAGCCCGGTCGGCCAGCGGCTGCGCGGCCTCGTCCTGGACGTCGGCAACACCGGCCTGTCGCACCGCGCCGAGGCGCTGATCTACGCCGCCGACCGCGCCGAGCACGTCGAGAACGTCATCCGGCCGGCCCTCGCCCGCGGCGCCGTGGTGATCACCGACCGGTACATGGACTCCTCCATCGCCTACCAGGGCGCCGGTCGCGACCTGGCCGCGACCGAGGTCGCCCGGATCTCCCGCTGGGCCACCGGCGGGCTGCTGCCCGACCTGACCGTCGTCCTGGACGTCGACCCGACCAAGGCCCGCGAGCGCTTCACCGAGGCGCTGGACCGGCTGGAGTCCGAGCCCACCGAGTTCCACCTGCGGGTCCGGGCCGGCTTCCTCGCCCTCGCCGCCGCCGACCCGGCGCGCTACCTGGTCGTGGACGGCAGCCAGGCCCCCGGCTTCGTCACCACCGCCATCCGGCACCGGCTCGACCGCGAGCTGCCGCTCTCCGAGCAGGAGAAGGCCGCCCGTGCCGAGCAGGAGCGGCTGGCCAAGGAGGAGGCCGAGCGCCGCGCCGCCGAGGAGGCCCGCAAGAAGGCCGAGGAGGAGGCCGCCGAGCGCAAGCGGCAGGAGGTGCTGGCGCAGCTGCGGGCCGAGCAGGCGGAGAAGGAGCGGCTGGCCGAGGAGGAGGCCGAGCGGGCCGCCGCCGAGGCCCGGCGCAAGGCCGAGGAGGAAGCGCGCCGCAGGGCCGAGGAGGAGGCCGCGCGTCGCGCCGAGCAGGAGGCCGAGCGGCGCAGGGCCGAGGAGGCCCGGCTGGCCGCCGAGGCCGCCGAGCGCCAGCGGATCGCCGACGAGGCGGCCGCCCAGGCCGAGCTCCAGCGGCAGCGCGAGCTGGCCCGCGAGGAGCAGCGCCGCCGGGCGGAAGAGGCGCTCCAGCGGGCCGAGGAGGCGCGGCTGGCGCAGGCCGCCGCGCTCGCGGCCGCGGCTGCGGCGGCGGAGTCCGCGGAGGGCCGGGCCGAGGCGCGGCCGGGTTCGGGGCCGGCGTCCGACGCGGGTTCGGCGTCGGGTTCGGTGGCCGGGGAGTCGGCTGCGGAGACGACGACGGAGCTGCGGGCGGTCCGGGACGTCCCGAAGGGCGCCCCGCGGGACGCGGCGCAGGCTCCGGTGGGCGGGCTCGGGGACGAGGCGACGCGCGAGCTCTCGCCGCGGGACCGGCAGGCGGCCGTCCGGGCTGCTGAGGCCGCCGAGGCGCGCAAGGCCGCGGAGGCTGCCGAGGCGCGCCGGGCGGCCGGCGGAACCGCCGGTACGGTCGACGAGACCGCCAAGCTGCCGGTGGTGCCGGCCTCGGCGGTGGACGAGACGGCCGTGCTGCCGAGGGTCCCGGCGGAGGCCGACCGGACCGAGGTGCTGCCGCGGATTGAGCCGGGCCGAACCGAGGAGCGTGCCGAAGGCCGTACCGAGGGCCGGCCGGCGCAGGGGCCGCGGCGCGCGGAGCCGGTGGACAGCACCCGCGAGCTGCCGGTGGTCGACGCCGGGCCGACGGCCGAGCGGTCGCAGCCCGGTGCCGAGCGGCCGAGGCCGGAGTGGGCCGAGGAGACGCCGCTGGACGACCTGCCGAGCCTCACCGACACCCTGCTGGGCTCGCACGACGAATGGACGCGCTGGGAGCACGGCGGTCAGGGCCAGGGCGCTCCGTACGGCGGCCCGCAGGGCGGTGCGGAGCGGCCCGAGGGCCGCGGGGAAGCACAGGACACGGGTGACGGCAAGGGCGACAGCAAGGGCGACGGCAAGGGCGACGGCAAGGGCAAGGGCCGTCGCTGGGGCCGCCGGGGCTGACCGGACACGTGTGGGCGGCGCCGTCGGGGCAGGTCCCCGGCGGCGCCGCCGCGTTCCGTAGGGCCGCCTCCTCGCCCCGCCGTGACCCGGACGGAGCAGTGGGTGTCGGAGCGGAGACGTATGCTCGACGGCGGGGAAGAGGCGCCACGAGCGCTGCCGTACTGAGCTTGGGAGCAGCAGTGGCCGTCTGGGACGACCTGGTGGGCCAGGAGCGGGTGGTCGAGCAGCTGACCGCCGCCGCCCGGGCGGCCGGGGCGACGATCGAGGCCGGTCGCGGGACCGCCCCGGTCGAGGGCGCGAACGCCTCCCTCATGACGCACGCGTGGCTGTTCACCGGCCCGCCCGGCGCCGGGCAGGTCACCGCCGCGCGCGCCTTCGCCGCCGCCCTCCAGTGCACCAGTCCCGACCTCGCGCTCGGCGGCACGCCCGGCTGCGGGTTCTGCGACGGCTGCCACACCGTGCTGGCCGGCAGCCACGCCGACGTGAAGTACGTCCGTACCGACGGCCTCTCCATCGGCGTCGGCGACATGCGCGACCTGGTCATGCGCGCCTCCAGCTACCCGACCGGCGGCCGCTGGTCGGTGATCCTGGTGGACGCCGCCCACCGGCTCACCGAGGCCGCCGCGAACGCGCTGCTCAAGGGCGTGGAGGAACCCTCCCCGCGCACCGTCTGGCTGCTGTGCGCCCCCTCCGTCCAGGACGTGCTGCCGACCATCCGCTCACGCTGCCGCCTGCTGGTGCTGCGCACCCCCGCGGCCGAGGCGGTCGCCGACACGCTGGTCCGCCGTGACGGCGTCGACCCGGAGACCGCCCGGCTCGCCGCGCTGGCCGGGCAGGGCGACATCGAGCGCTCGCGCCGCCTCGCCGTCGACGAACAGGCCCGCACCCGCCGGACGGAGGTGCTGCGCATCCCGCTGGAGGTGGGAGACATCGGCGGCTGCCTGACCGCCGCCCAGCGCCTGGTCGACACCGCCAAGGCCGACGCCGAGGCGCTCGCCGAGACCCAGGACGCCAAGGAGACGGACGACCTCAAGGCCGCCTACGGCGCCTACGAGGGCGGCAAGGTGCCGCGCGGCATGGCCGGCGCGGTCAAGGAGCTGGAGAAGCGACAGAAGAGCCGGGCCACCCGCACCCGCCGGGAGACCCTCGGCGTCGCCCTGCTCGACCTGCTCGGCTTCTACCGGGACGTGCTCGCCATCCAGCTCGGCTCCACCGGCTCGTTCGCCAACGAGGACCAGCGGCAGGCGCTGAACCGGGTGGCCCAGGCCGGTCCGGCGGAGAGCACGCTGCGGCGGATCGAGGCGGTGCTGGCCTGCCGTCAGGCGCTGGACCGCAACGTCGACCCGCTGCTCGCGGTCGAGGCGATGACGGTGGCGTTGCGCGCGGGCTGAGCCCCCGATCGGGGATTGTCGATCGGGGGATCGCCGATCGGGGATCGGGGATCGGGGGCGGTCCCGTCCGGGGCCGTCCGGCTCCGGGCCCTCGGGCCGTCCGCCCGGGCGTCGCTCCGGCGGGCGGCGGCTGTACGCCTCCCGGAGCCGGTGCGCCATCCCACCTTCGAGTGAACGAGCGACACTCGCCGGGCACACCGTCGTGTGACCGTCCACCCGTTGTGCACGCTGGGGGCCGACTGCGCCCGCTGCCGGGGCGGTCGCCTCCCGTGCGCGCCGGGTCCGGTTCGGCGCGACCCCCTCCAGAGGTGGTGCGTTCCGTGGTTCGTTCGCTCCTCGTCATCCCCTTGCTGGCCGCCGCCCTCGGCGGGCTCTGGCTGGCCCGGGGCGCCCAACACCGCTGGCGCGACCTGCGCGCCGCCGAGACCTACGAGCTGGCCGGCGACCGCTGGCCGATGCTGCTGCGGGCGGCGGGGGCGATGGTCTGCGGGGTGTGCGTCACCGCGCTGACGGTGCTCACCACGCTGGGCGCCTTCGGCGGTCTCGGCCGGGGCACCCAGGAGCCGGACCGGGCGGAGCCGGTCGTGGACGCGGCGGGCTCGGCTCCGGGCACGGACACGGGTGCCGGGACCGGTTCGGGGACGGCGGTCCGGCAGCAGCAGGCGGTGCCGCCCGCGGTCGCCGAGTCGGCCGCCGCTGCCGTCGCAGCTGCCGCGGCCCCCGCCGTGGTCAGCCGCTTCGACAGCGTCGGCCACCCCGGCGGGGGCGAGCTGCTCCAGTCCGCCGTACCGGGCCCCGACGGCCACCCCCGCAACATCCGGGTCTGGCTTCCGCCGCAGTACGCCAAGGAGCCGAACGCCCGCTTCCCGGTCGTCGTGATGCAGGCCGCCACGCCCCAGAAGACCGCCGACGCCGAGGTCCCGGACGTCTTCGAGGGCATCGGTTCGGCCCTCCAGACCGGCAAGTCCCACCCGTTCATCCTGGTCGCCCCCGAGGCGCCGAACGGCACCGCGCACCCCTGCGAACTGGTCGCCGCCGCTCCGGCCGCCGTCGCCGACGACGCGACGCTGCGCACCACCATCGCGACCTCCTTCCGCACCCTGCCGCCCGGCCCGGCCTCCTGGGGCACCCTCGGCGTCGAGGCCGGCGCGCCCTGCGCGGCCGCCGCCGGGCTCTCCCGGCCCGACCTGTACGGCGCGGCGGCGGCGGTCTCCGGCCGGTACGACGCCACCGCGCTCACCCAGACCGGTGCCGAGGCCCCGGCCGGCAGCGCCGCCAAGCTGCTGCTGGCCGCCGCCAAGGGCGACTCCGCCGGGCTGGACGCGGCTCGCAGGCTCCAGTCCGCGCTGAAGGCCGGCCCCGGAGCGGCGGCCAAGGCCGAGGTGCGGATCTCGGACAACGTGCAGGACTTCACCTCCGACCGGGAGCGGCTGCGGCTGGTCCGTCAGGCGGCGCAGTTCCTGGCCGAGGCGCTGGCAAGGGCGTCCTGAGGGCAGGTCCGGCGGGGCTACGCTGCCCGGTACCCCGGAACGGGTGCCGGGCAGCGGCGTTTCCTCCGGGGTGCTCCGAGGGTTGTTCCCACTGCGGGTGTTCCTCCGGTGTTCCCCGGTGTTCCCCCGGTTCCTTCGGTTCTTCCACGTGCTGGTCGGTTGCGGAGAGGTGGCGGATGAGGGCCTTCGAGCGGGCACAGGCGCGGGCATCGGTGCGGGCGCGGGCACGGGTGTCGGCTGCGGCGCTGGTCGTCGTCGGGCTGCTGGCGGGCGGTTGCAGCGCGGATCCGGCCGGGGCACCGGCGGCCCCCTCCCCGGACCCGGCCGCCTCCGGCACGTCCTCGGCCCCGACGGCCGCGAGGGCCGGAGCCACCCCGCTGGAGCCGCTGCCCGCCGCCGTCCCGGCCGCGCTCGCGCCGTACTACGCGCAACGTCCGGTCTGGCAGCCCTGCGACAGCGGGTTCGAGTGCACGACGTTCCGGGTGCCGCTGGACTACGACCACCCGGGGGACGGGGACCTCACCCTCGCGGCCGCCCGGGCCGCGGCGGAACCGGCGGTGCCCGGGAGCGCTCCCTCCGACCCGTCCGCCTCCGCCTCCGCCTCTGCCTCTGCCTCTGCCTCTGCCTCTGCCTCCGCCGCTGCCGCTGCCGCCTCCGCTTCCCAGGGCACGCGGCTCGGCTCCCTCCTGCTCAACCCGGGCGGGCCCGGCGGCTCCGCGATCGAGTACCTGGAGGCCGCCGCCCGGACGTACGACCACGGGGTGCGGGCCCGCTACGACCTGGTCGGCCTCGACCCGCGCGGGGTGGGCCGCAGCAGCCCCGTCAGCTGCCTGAGCGGCGACCGGATGGACGCCTACACCGCCGTCGGCCTGACGCCCGGCGACCTGGGCGGGGTCGACGCGCTGGTCGCGGCCGACAAGGAGTTCGCCGAGGGCTGCCGGACGCAGGCCGGGGCGGTGCTCGGCCACCTCAGTACCGTCGAGGCCGCCCGCGACATGGACGTGCTGCGCGCCCTGCTCGGCGACGAGAAGCTGAACTTCGTCGGCAAGTCCTACGGCACCTTCCTCGGCGCCACCTACGCCGGGCTGTTCCCGAGCCGGGTCGGGCGGCTGGTGCTGGACGGCGCGATGGACCCGGCGCTCGACTCCGTCACCGGCAACCGCACCCAGGCGGGCGGCTTCGAGACCGCCTGGGCCGCCTTCGCGCAGGACTGCGCCCAGCGCGAGGACTGCCCGCTCGGCCGCACCGAGCAGCAGGTCGGCGACCGGCTCACCGCCCTGCTCGGCGGGGTCCGCACCGCCCCCCTGCCCACCACCGACGCCGGCCGTCGGCTCACCGGGTCCCAGGCGACCACCGGCGTCATCCAGGCCATGTACGCCGACTTCCTCTGGCCCAAGCTGCGCGCCGCGCTCACCGATGCCGAGGCCGGCGACGGCACCGGGCTGCTGAAGCTCTCCGACGACTACTACGGGCGCGAGTCGGACGGCTCGTACCCCAACCTGATGTTCGCCAACACCGCGGTGAACTGCCTCGACCTGCCCGCCCCGTTCCACGGCCCGGAGGACGTCCAGCGGGCGGTACCGGAGTTCGAGCGGGTCTCGCCGCACTTCGGGCGCGACATGGCCTGGATGGCTCTGACCTGCGCCTACTGGCCGGTCCGGGCCACCGGTGCGGCGCACACCGTCCGGGCCGCCGGCGCCGCCCCGATCGTCGTCATCGGCACCACCCGCGACCCGGCCACCCCGTACGCCTGGGCGCAGTCGCTGGCCGGCCAGCTGGAGTCCGGCCGCCTGCTCACCTTCGACGGCGACGGCCACACCGCGTACGGCCGGCACAGCACCTGCGTGGACGGCGCGGTGAACCGCTTCCTGCTGACCGGGGAGGTCCCGGAGCAGGGCAAGCGCTGCGAGCGGTAGGGCGGGCCGGGCGCCGGCCGACCGACAGGTGGTTTTCACTTCAACCGATTACCGGTACGACGTTACGATGAGCGCCCCCTGCCACCCTCCCCTGCACCGGAGCTCATCGTGCTCGGAGTCAACGACCTGGCGACGTACGTCCTCGGCGCCCTCGTCATCATCCTGCTGCCCGGCCCCAACTCCCTGTACGTCCTGTCCGTCGCGGCCCGCAAGGGCATCCGCACCGGCTACCGGGCCGCGGCCGGCGTCTTCATCGGCGACCTCACCCTGATCAGCCTCACCTCGCTGGGCGCGGCCTCCCTGCTCAAGGCCAACCCGGCCGTCTTCGCCGTGGTCAAGTTCGGCGGCGCCGCCTACCTCCTCTGGATCGGCTACGGCATGCTCCGCGCCGCCCGCCAACTCTGGCGCGAACGCCGCGCCGCGGCCGACCCCACCACCGAGCAGACCCCCGAGACCACCGAGAACCCCTTCCGCCGCGCCCTGGTGATCAGCCTCCTCAACCCGAAGGCCATCCTCTTCCTTCTCTCCTTCTTCACCCAATTCGTTGACACCTCCTACGGACAGCCCGCCCTCTCCTTCGCCCTCCTCGGCGGCATCCTCCAGATCTTCAGCTTCCTCTACCTCTCCCTCCTGATCTTCGCGGGCACCACCCTCGCCACCGCCTTCCGCCGCCGCAAGCGCCTCTCCGCCACCCTCACCAGCGGCGTCGCCGTCCTCTTCGCCGGCTTCGCCGCCAAACTCGCCGTCTCCTCCGCCTGACCCCCCGCCCCCGGATACCGGGTAACGGATCACCCGCGAACCTGTGTAGACTGGCCCGCGTTGCCGCCACACACGGCAACGGTGCCGCCTTAGCTCAGCTGGCCAGAGCAACGCACTCGTAATGCGTAGGTCGCGGGTTCGAATCCCGCAGGCGGCTCTGTGAAAGCCCCAGGACTCACTCGCCGTGACCTGGGGCTTTTGCCTTTCCTCGACCTGCGGCAGGCGTCGACGACGCGCCAACGGCGATCATGCGCCGCATCGCGCGCGGAGTCGTCCGCGACGAAGCGGAGGAGCGTGTCCAAGGCCGGCGCCTCGGCCTGTTCGCAGCTGGTAGGGTGCGGCATCTGATTGGTCGCAAGCCCGGGGGGCCTGGTGCAGATCACTCTTCGTTTGGTGGACGCGCGCTCCGACGAGTTGGGCGCGCTGGAGAAGTGGCTCAAGTCCGAGCGTGATCTGCGCCGTGTGGTCGTCCGGCGCGAACACGCGGCCACCCTCCCCGGTGACATGGGAGTGCTTGCGGACTGTCTGCGCTTTGCCATCGACGCGGGACTGGTCGGGGTGCTGGCACAGTCGGTGATCGACTACTGGCGGTCGAAGGCCGCCTCCCGTCCGGCCGAGGACAGGCCGATGCTGGTCATCGAACGCGTGGATGCTCCTGACGGCACGCGGACCATCACCATCGAGGCGCGTGACCCCGAAACTGCCGAGGCGGTGCTCCGCGAACTGCCGCGTTCTCTCGGCAGTTCATGAACGCCGAGCCGCCTGCCGGAGAGAAGTCACGCGCCGTCCTCATCTCGTCCCGCATCTTCACCGACAGTACGTTCGCCGAGCTCGAGGCGGTTGAGCGAACCGTCGAGAAGGTGAGCGAGCAACTGCGTGATCCTGCTGTGTGGGGGCTCAGGCTCGATCACTGCCAGGAGATCTTGACGCACAAGAGCAACCCCGCCGAGATCCTCTCGGTCGTCCAGGCGGCGTCCCAGGCGGCGGAGGAGTGCTTCGTCCTCTACTTCGCGGGTCACGGTGTCGAAGAAGGCGGGCAACTCCTGTTGCCACTGACGCATTCCCGAGCCGACATGCCGAGCACCATGTTGGCGTTCGCCGACCTGATGAATGCAGTGGGCAGCGGGCCCGCGCCGATCAAACTCGTACTTCTCGACTGCTGCCATGCCGGGCTGGCCATGGACGTCCTGCCCTTCGAGCAGCACGTTGCCGGTGAGGCACCCGAGGGCTGCTACGTCCTCGCCGCCTGCGAAGCCAACCGAACGGCAAAGTCGCCCGAGGACAACGAGTTCACGGCTTTCGGCCAGGCCCTCATCACGTGCCTGGTGGCTGGTGGGCCACCCACCGAGCGGTTCTGGACACCGCGGCAACTCTTGACGCATGTCGACAAGTGGCTCACCAGCCGTGGTTACCCGCGACCGGTCACCAATGACTCGCGGGTGGGTGAACTGCCCTGGGTGAGGAACCGGCGGTTCGTGAAGCCGTTCGAGGCGGCCGGCTATCAAGCCGCTGCGCCGGACAGTGACAGTGGGACGCCAGCGCAACCTGAGAAGATCCAGTACCTCGGCCCGGACCCGTTGCCGCTGCCGATCCCTTTCCTGGGGCGCGACGCCTTGCTGGGTGAGGCGCGCCAAATGGTGCGCATGGGGCAGGTCCTTCCCGTGACGGGACGGGCGCAGGTGGGCAAGTCGGCGCTTCTCACCTCGCTTCTCGCCAAGGCCGACCTGCTGCCCGCGGGTTCCCTCCCGCCCGTGGTACTCGAGATCGAGCCCAGTGCGGCGGCTGAGAGCCCGCTGATGGAGGCGATCACCAGAGCGCTGCATCAGACGCTGGACGACAGCGAATTCATGGTTGCGGCCAAGCGTACGACCGATGGCCTTCTCGACCTCGTTCTGCCTCGTCAGGTCAAGGGCAGGAGTCTCATTCTTGTCATCAAGGCGTGTCGCATCGACTTGAATCGCCCGGAACTCCGTGAAGAGCTGGACGAGCTGCTGAGGCAGGAGGTCTTCAAGCGCGCCGCGGTCATCGTGGAGACCACCGAAACCGTTGAGATCGACGGTGGGAACCACCGGCCGAGGCCACTCGTCGTACCTGCGCTGGCCACATCGGACGCTCTCGCGTTGATCGGTGACTGGCTCGCCGGCGAGAATCTCGTGACCGATGTCAACGGCCTGGACCTGGTGGGCTATGACGAGATAGTGCGTCGTCCCGGGGTCATCGAACGCGCCGTCCGCCTGGTCTGTCGAATTCACCGCAAGGACGATTACGACAGTTTCCTCGCGGGATTCGACGCCCGTTCCCGGGCGGCGGTGGAGATTGGGCCTGAAGAGTTCGAAGAAGCTCTGATGGAGGCCGCAGAGCCGACCATCGCCAGCGTACTGGACAGGGCCTGGTCCACCGCGACAGGAATGGACCGCACCAAAGGCCAGGCCCTCCTCACCGTATGGGGAGTCATCGACGAACTGCCACTCCCGGTAGCCGCGCTCCGGGGCATGGGGTTACCGGACAGTGTGTTGCGGGTGCTTTTCAACGAAGGAATTCTCATCCCTTGGCGTCCCGCCGCCGACTCGGGACCTCCAGCCGGGGATTCCCCCCGGCTGGAGGTCAGCCCGGTCAGTCGAGAGGCGCTCAGGAACGACCTCCTGCGTACGATCCGCTCCACCGCCGACATGACGGCAGGCGCCGGCGGGGAACGCCCGTGCGACGTTGTCGACCGGAACCTGATCGCTGCCGGGCGCCTGCTGGCCAACACGGTGCTGCCGAGCGGGGAGACGGAGGGGGAGTCGGAGGCAGTGCCTCGTGTGATCGAGGCGCTGCGTCGGGCCGTGGGATGGATCGACCGCCATGTCCCGGATGCGCTGCCGGGGTTGCGCGCGCGACTCGGCCTCTACGTCAACGGCGACTCCGCGGACGCGGTCCTTCTGCCGGTGGCGCAGACGATCGGTTCTGTTCCGCTGACGGAGCCGGCGAACACCTCGCCGGAGACGGTCTCGCGGACTGGCGCGGAGAGTGAGCGATCGGCTGCCCAGAATGCTGTGACGAACGGTGCAGAACCCGGCAACGGCGCTGTGCGGCGATGGGAGTTGATCGACGAACTGTACGCGGCGGCGGGACGCCTCAACCTGGCCTCCCGGGCGTCGGTGCAGGAGCCGGACGCAGCCGCGACCTTCCTGTCCGCGTTCGAGTACGCCGTATCGCTCTTGGAGGTGTGCGGTGAAGCCGCCCCGTGGCGTGTGCTTCGCTCCGTCGACCAGTGCGGCTTCCACGGGGCGCGCCGCCATCGCGCGCTTGCCCAGGTAGCCCCTGCCCGTGAACGGTTGACGCGACAGCTGGCGGCCCTCCACGAAGGTCCCGCCAACGTCTCGCTGAACCGTCTGCTGTGGTCGACATCCTGGATCCTGAACACGGCTGCTGCCCAGATTTCGGCAGACGTCGGCGCCGATGCCTCCGACAGTCTCGAACTGGCGGGGCAACTGCTGGAGGTCTTTCCTCTGGCACAGGACTCGCGGGCCCGCCAGACCCGGAACTGGTTCCTCTACAGGTTGGCAGGACTTCGCCGTGCGACGGCGACGACGGCGGACGAGCGGCGGACAGCGGTGCGTTCCGCCTATGAACTCGCGAACGAGAACGCCCGTTTGGCAAGCGTGGTCCCGGAGCGGCAGCAGCAGTGGACACACAATCTTCTGGCAAGCGGGTACATGTACGCACAGGAGACAAGAGGGGACGGAGAGCGGCTGGAGCTGGCCCAGGAGACGCTGTCGGCACTTGAGGAGGCGTGGGGCTCCAGGGACGACTGGCCGGTGCCACTGGTGGTCGAGGCGGCCGGATTCCTGCGCAGGGTCCACGAGCGGCACGCGGACCTGGAGTTGCAGTACGCGGGTGCCCGGGAGGTTCTCGCTCTACTGAACGGCCGGGCCGGAAGCCTTGCCGATCGGGAGGGGCCCAGCGCCACCATGCCGGTGGACCACATGGTCGAACTGGCCGAGGCCAACGCGTTCCTGGCCTATGTCTACCGTGAGCGCAACGATCACGCGTCGGCCCGGCACAGCCTCCAACAGGGTGTACGCATGGCCCGGATCGCCGTGCGGTCCTTCCCCACCGGACGTACCTACATGACGTGGCTCCGGCTGCTGCGCACGAAGCAGGTCTGGTCCGGGGGCGGTCGTGGACGGACGCTGCTTCCGGAGCACGCCAAGGCCGTCGAAGAGGTCCGTCGGTGGCTCGACAGTGGTGAGGAGGTCCGGGCCGGGAATCAGTCGTTGGCCCTGCTGCACTTGTGGTGCTTGGACAGCGATTGGCAGCGGGAAGGGACCCTGGTGGTCGCGGCGCAGGCCGTGCCCGTGCACAACACGGGCTGGAACACCGGCCGTTCCTTGCAGCAGGTGCGAGCCGACCAGGTTCACCGTGGGCGCTGGAACGCGCTGATGGCGCATGAGCGGGTGTACGGTCCGACCTGGGCGCTGTACGAGGCCCGCATCAGGATCACTCGTGAGTACCAACGCTGGACCGCGATCTACAGCAGGCGCCCGCAGGAGGTCGATCACGGACCGGTTTGGGAACTGCTGGACAGGGCCGGGCAGTTGTTTCCGCGGAACCTGGACGTCATGAGGTCCCGTGCGTCCTACCACCGATACATCTGGGAGTACGGGGAGGCGGCCCGACTCCACGCTGAGGCGGCTCGGCAGGAGCGGGACGGGGACCGTTGGCGTCGTGGTCTGATCGAGGCGTCCGAGTGTCTGCTGAGACAGGCGATCTATGAAAAGGGGATCTCCTCCGCGGCGCGGGAGTCGGCCTTGTGCGCGGCTTCGGACTACCTGCAGGAGGTCTCCGAACTCCACACACAGGCCCCCCGGGTGTCGCTGCTGTCCGCTCGGATCGCCCTTGAGTTGGGCAGGCCGGTGGACTGGGACCTGGCCGACTCCAAGTTTGCCGAGCTGATCGGTGACGACTACGTCGGAAACGTGGGGCGCTACCTCAATGAACGTCGGGATCGGACGGCCGCGGACATCGACAGCGGCCCCGCGGCGGACTCCATTGAATGGGAGCATGCGGCAGCGCCCCATGAGGCACTCGTGGTGGATGATCTCCTTGAAGAGCACTTCACCGACGTTGAAGTCCTGATGTCTCTGGGGAGTCTCTACCTGCGGCGTTCTATCTTGAACGCAGAGCAGGATCCCGAAGCGGCCCGGTCCAGCGCCTGGCGCGCCTACAACTGCTTCGACGGACGCAGGGTCATGGAAGCAGCCGTCAACGGTCAGGAGAAGGTCGACACTGCCTTCATGCGCGGTCAGACCATCGCATGGGCGGCCGAACTCGCCGGCTCCATGGACCCCTTTCCCCGAGACAGCGGATGGCAGCGCGGGTGGCTCGATCTCGCGGAGTCTCGATTGCAGTCTGCCCGCAGTCGAAGTGCGGGTGGCTTCCACGAGTTGGTCTGCACGTGGGACAGCCGGTTGCGGGCGCTGAAAGCCGGGCTGAGGGAAAAATGACGCACTGTCATCGGTCGAGTACCGGTGCTGAGTGGTTCGTCCGCAAGAACGGACCGTGCCGCACTGCCGAAGGCAAGGCCCGGGCCGGATGGGATCCGGTCCGGGCCTTTGTGTGTGCGCCGGCGGGTGGGGTCACTGGTCGAGGTAGGTGAGGGCGGCCAGGATGCGGCGGTTGTCGGTGGTGGTCGGGGGGAGGTCGAGCTTGGTGAAGATGTTGGTGATGTGCTTGGCGACGGCCTTCTCGGTGATGAAGAGGGCCTGGGCGATGCCCGCGTTGGAGCGGCCCTGGGCGAGGGATTCGAGGACGTCGCGTTCGCGGGTGGAGAGGGTGGCGAGGGCGGTGTCGCGGTCCTTGGCGGCCAGGAGTCGGGTGACGACCTCGGGGTCCATGGCGGTGCCGCCGGCGGCGACGCGGCGGATGGCGTCGAGGAACTGGGCGCCGTTGGTGATGCGGTCCTTCAGCAGGTAGCCGATGCCGCGGCCGCCGGTGGTGAGGAGTTCGCGGGCGTAGAGGGGTTCGACGTACTGGGAGAGCAGCAGGACGGGGAGGCCGGGGGTGGTGCGGCGGGCGGTGAGGGCGGCGCGCAGGCCCTCGTCGGTGAAGGTCGGCGGCAGCCGGACGTCGACGATCGAGACGTCCGGCCGCTGCTCGGTGAGGGCCCGGAGGAGGTCGGGGCCGTTGTCCACGGCGGCCGCCACCTCGTGGCCGTGGGCCTGGAGGAGGCGGATCAGGCCGTCCCTCAGGAGGAAGTGGTCTTCGGCGAGGACAATGCGCAAGGAAGCTCCATGGTCACCGTGGTCGGACCGTCGGGGGGACTGCTGACGGAGACGACCCCGTCGAAGGTGGCGAGCCGTCGTTCGACGCCGCGCAGCCCGGTGCCCCGGCGGGCGTCCGCGCCGCCGCGGCCGTTGTCGGAGACGGTGATGCGCAGCACGCCGCGATCGTAGCGGAGGTCGATTCCGGCGCGGCCGGCGTCGGAGTGCTTGACGACGTTGGTGAGGAGCTCCGAGACCGCGAAGTAGGCGGCGGACTCGACGGGCATCTCGGGGCGGCCGGGCAGGTCCGCCGAGACCTCGGTGGGGACCGGGCAGACCATGGCCAACGCCCGTACCGCGTCGGTGAGTCCGCGGTCGGCGAGGACCGGCGGGTGGATGCCGCGGACCAGGTCGCGGAGCTCCTCCAGGGCCTTGGCCGAGGACTGGCGGGCCTCGACCAGCAGGGCGCGGACGGCCTGCGGGTCGCTCTCCAGGAGGTGTTCGGCGGCGTCCAGGGTCATGCCCATCGCGACCAGCCGGGCCTGGGCGCCGTCGTGCAGGTCACGCTCGATCCTGCGGATCTCGGCCATCCGGGTGTCGACGGCGGTGCTGCGGGTGGCGGTCAGGTGGGCGATCCGGCCGGCCAGCAGCTCCTGCTCGCCCGGGGCGAGCATCGAGTGGACGTGGCGGGCGTGCCGGTGGACGGTGCGGGGCGCGAGCCAGAGCGCGAGCGGGAGGTGGAGCAGGCCGAGGACGCCGGCGAGGACGGCGGTGACGGTGCCCTCGATCGGGATGAACTCGTACCAGAGGCCGCCCCACTCGGCGGACAGCGGGACGCCGAAGAGGGCCAGGAAGACGCCCCAGAGGCCGCTGAGCAGGGCGGCGACCGGCAGGAAGGCCAGCACGCTGCCGAGGAACGGCTCGGCGAGGACCCAGTGGAACTCGCGGCGGGTCTGCGGGTCGCCCGTGATCCAGCGGTAGCGGGCGAATACGCCGGAGGCGCCCTCGGGCACCGGGGGCAGCGAGCCGGGCGGCCCCGGGAAGCGGATGCCGGACCAGTCGGCGGCCAGGGCGCGTTGACGGTCGGTCAGCGCGCGCACCCGGGCCATGGCCCGCGGGACCAGTCCGAGGCCCGGGCCGGCGAGGGAGATCGCGCCGGTGACGCCGAGGGAGTGGACGAGGGCGACGCAGGAGAGCCGGCTGAGGGTCAGGCTCCGGCGGAGGGCGGTGAGCCCGGCCGGTACGGAGAACCCGGCCGGTACGGAAGAGCCGGCCGGTATGGAGGATCCGACGGGTACGGAGGATCCGGTGGGTACGGAGGATCCGGCGGGTGCGGAGAGCCCGGTGGCCTCGGCCGGTGCCGGGCTCTGTGCGGGTCGCGTCGTGCTGTCCATGGATGTGGTCCCCTCCCGGTGGTGCTGTCGCACGGTCCGGTCGTACCGGCCGTGAGGCCATTCTGGCGACGGTGGGGAGGCGTTGTCGGTGGGAGAAACTCCCCCTTTGGTCATACGGGATATCTGCCGAACGGCAGATGGCAGGAGTCCGCGGATCGGCCAGGCTTGCGAGCGGGTTCACGTGCCCCGGGGATGGGCCCGGAACGGTGCGTCCGATCACAGCCGCAAGGAGGATGAGGTGGAGCGACGTGCGAGATCCGGATACGGGACGGTCGTTCTCGTGGTGGCCGCGCTGGTGTCGCTCGCCGGCTGTGCCGACGCCATGGACGCCGCGCCCGAGGACAGGACCTTCGAGTTCGCCGGCAAGAGCCTGGACGTGAAGTCGCACGGTGCGCCGGCCGACCTGGTCGCGGTCGCCCGCGAGGGCGTCAAGGTCACCCGCTGGTTCGACACGAGCGGGAAGGTCGGCAGCGTCAAGGAGTCCTGGACGCTTGAGGACGGGGTGCTCGAACTCAGGGCGGGGTGTTCGGGGCTGGCGAACTGCGACACGAAGTACCGGGTCGATGTTCCCCGGGGGGTCGTGGTGCTGCGGGACGGGCGTGGGACGGAGCTCAAGGGGTGAGGGCGGAGAGCGTGCTCGAACTGGTGGATGTCACCAAGGTCCACAAGGGCGGCAAGCGGGCCGTCGACGGCATCACGATGCGGCTCGGGCCGGGAATGGTGGGGCTGTTGGGGCCGAATGGTGCCGGGAAGTCGTCGTTGATGCGCATCGTGTCGACGGTCACCCGGCCCACGGGCGGCCAGGTCCGCTACCGGGGTGCCGACGTGGTGGCCGAGCCGGACCGGCTGCGCCGGGAACTCGGTTACCTGCCGCAGGACTTCGGGGTCTACCCGAACCTGACGTCACGGGAGTTCCTGTCCTACCTGGCGGCCGCCAAGGGGATCGGCGCCCGCTCGGCCCGGGCCCGGATCGACGAGCTGATCCAGCTGGTCAACCTGACCGAGGCGGTCAAGCGCCCGCTCGGCGCGTACTCGGGAGGCATGCTCCGCCGGGTCGGCATCGCGCAGGCGCTGCTGGCCGACCCCCGGGTGATCGTGGTCGACGAGCCGACCGCCGGCCTGGACCCGGAGGAGCGGGTGCGCCTGCGCAACCTGCTCAGCGAGCTCGCGGCGGACCGGGTGGTGATGCTGTCGACCCACATCGTCTCCGACGTGGAGTCGGTCGCCTCCGACATCGCGGTGGTCGCCCGGGGACGGCTGCTGCGCCGGGGCGCGCCGGACGAACTGCTCCGGGAGGTCGACGGGCGGGTGTGGGAGGCGGTGGTCGATCCGGCCGACCTCCTGGAGGTGCGGGCCCGCCACGTGGTCAGCCGGATGGTGCGGACCGGGAGCGGCGTGCGGCTGCGACTGCTCGCCGCCGAGCCGCCGCGGCCCGACGCGGTCCCGGTGCCGCCCGACCTGGAGGACGCCTACCTGGGCGTCATCCACCGGCCGGGGGAGCCGGACGGGGCCGAGCCGCGGGCGGTGCGGCGGTGACCGGATCGGTGCTCGCCGGGCTGGCGGTCGGCGACTTCCGCGACCGGGTGCGCCGGCCGGTGTACGCGGTGACGTTGCTCGCCGCGGTCGGGCTCGGCTACCTGGCCGTACCGGACGCGGGCGGCCACTGGACGATCATGGACGTGGGCGGGAGCCGGGGCGTCTACAACAGCGCCTACGTCGGTGCGGTCACCGCCCTGGCCGGCGCCCTCTGGCTCACCTTCGGCGGCTTCTACGTGGTGCGCAGCGGCATCGCGCGGGACGGGGCGACCGGGGTCGGACAGATCCTCGCCGCCACCCCGCTGCGCACCTCCCAGTACCTCCTGGCCAAGTTCCTGAGCAACCTGCTGGTGCTCGCCTCCATGGTCGGCGTGCTGGCCGTCACCGCGCTGCTGATGCAGCTCGCCCGCGGTGAGGACCGCGCGGTCGACCCGGCAGCCCTGGCGGAGCCGTTCCTGCTGCTCTCGCTGCCCCTGATGGCCTTCACCGCGGCGGCGGCGCTCCTGTTCGAGACGGTGCCGCTGCTGCGGGGCGGTTTCGGCAACGTCGTCTGGTTCGTGCTGGCCATGGTGCTCGCGATCGGCGGGCAGTCGGCCTCCGCGCCGCTGGACGGCCTCGGTGTGCACCGGATCGCGCGGTCGATGGGCGCGGCGCTGGAGGCCCAGCACGGGACGGCCGACCCGGGCGGATTCAGCCTCGGCCTCACCAAGGTCGACAGGCCGCTGGGCACCTTCCGCTGGGACGGGTTCGACCCGTCCTCCGGGTTCCTCCTCGGCCGGCTGGCGCTGGTGCTGGCGGCGTTCGCCGTGGCGGTGCTGCCGGCGCTGTGGTTCGGCAGGTTCGATCCCGCACGCGGGTCCGGCGGGGCGGCCGCGCCGCCGGAGCCGGCCGAGGTTCCGACGGCCGCCGGGGCGGCGGGCCGGCTGTCCGGGTCCGACGGGACGGAGCCCGCGGGGGCGCGCCGGACGACCGCGCGGGGTGCCCTGCCAGGGACCGAACCGCGGCGGGCCGGGGCGTTCGGCCGGCTGCTGGCGGGTGAGGTCCGCATCCTGGTGCAGGGCGTCTCCCGGTGGTGGTGGCTGGTCGCGGCCGGGCTGACGGCGGCCGGGTTCGTGCTGCCGACGGACGCCGTCACCGGCCTGCTGCTGCCCCTGGTGTGGCTGTGGCCGGTCCTGATCTGGTCCCGGCTTGGCAGCCGGCAGGTGGAGAACGGTCTGGAGGTGCTGCTGGGCGCCTACCCGTCGGCCCGGCGCCGGCTGCTCGCCGAATGGGCGTCCGGGCTGGTGCTCACGGCGGTGACGGGCGCCGCCCCGCTGATACGCATGCTGGTGGCGGGCGACGGCGCGGGGACGGCGGGCTGGCTCGGCGGCGCGCTGTTCGTCCCGTCGCTGGCCATGGCGCTCGGCGTGGTGAGCCGGAGCCACCGGCTCTTCCAGGCGGTCTACCTGCCGCTCTGGTGGGTCCTGGTCAACAACGTCGCCGCCGTCGACTTCATGGGGGCCGTGCGCGTCGACGGCAGCCCGGCCGGTCCGGGCCCGCTGCTGGTCGGGGCGCTGTCCGCGGCGATGCTCGCGGTGGTGTTCCTGGTCGGGGCGGCCCGGCGGAACGTCAAGGGCTGAGGCCCGGGTCGGGGCACGGGCCCGGGGCAGAGGGCAAGGCCGAGGCCGTGCGAAGCCGGGAGCCCGGCCCGTCGGCGGACGGACCGGGCTCCCCTCGCGCTTCGGGTCACACCTCGGGGGCGCTGCTCGGCTACTCGTCGTCGCCGAGGTCGCCCGCCAGGTCACCCGCGAGGTCGCCGTCCGGGGTGCCGCTGATCGCGTAGCCCTGCCGGCGCGCCTCGTAGCAGGCCACCGTGGCGGCCGCCGAGACGTTCAGCGAGCCGACCCGGCCCAGCTGCGGCACGAACACCACCTGGTCGCACAGGGCCAGCGCCTCGGGCGTGATCCCGCGGTCCTCGTGCCCGAGCACGAAGGCCACCGCCGGGGTCAGCTCCGCGGCGAACATCGGCACCGCCTCGTCCGCCAGTTCCAGACCGACGACCTTGAAGCCGTCCGCCTTGGCCGCCGCGACGGCCTCGGCGACGGTCGGGAAGTGCTCCACCTTCAGGTACTTGTCGGTGCCCATCGCGGCCTTCTGAGCGCCGGACGAGCGCACCGACGGGGTGTCCCCGGCCAGGTACAGCTTCTCGGCGCCCATCGCCGCGCCGGTGCGGACCACCGAGCCGACGTTGAACGGCGACTGGAGGTTCTCCAGGATCATCGCGAGCCGGAACTCGTTGCTGCGCCGCCAGGAGCGGTGCAGGCGCTTCAGTTCGGTCCCGCGCAGCTGCTTCACGTCGTCGTACCTCGTCCACTCTCGGAGCCCTCGCCCACCTCGGGGCGGGGCCGCGCTTCCAGAATCCGGGACCCGTTGACCGATGCGACCCGAGTGGTCGGGTAGCCCTGCTCGTTCAGCCACTTCTGGAGCGAGTCCGAGCCCAGGTGCTTCTGCACCACCAGGAACGCCGAGCCGTCCGGGGTCAGCCGGTCGAGCCAGTGCGTGAGCAAGCGGCGCAGCGCGGCCTTGCCGATCCGGATCGGAGGGTTGGAGTAGATGGTGGCGAAGCGGACGTCCTCGGGGACGTCGTCGGGCAGGGCCGCCTGGACGTTACCGAGCCCCAGCGCCTCGGCGTTCAGCCGGACCAGCTCCAGGGCGCGCTCGTTGACGTCCACCGCCCAGACCGGGAGGCGCTTGCGGCGGCTCGCCCAGGTCAGGGCGATCGGACCGTAGCCGCAGCCGATGTCCAGGATCGGGCCGCGCACCCGCGGCTGCGGGGCGTGCTCCAGCAGGATCCGGGTGCACGGGTCGAGTCGGCTGCGGGAGAACACCCCGGTGTCGGTGGTCAGTTCCAGGGTGAGGTCCGGCAGGGAGACCGTGATCGGCCGGCGGTCGCTGGCCACCTCGGGTGCACCGGTGAAGTAGTGCGAGCCGGACATGATTTCCCCGTCGTTCGTATGGGCCTCGGGGCCACCGGGTGGGTGTGGGTTAGCCCTTTGTACGGCACCGATCGTACCCCCGGCGGCCCGGACGACGTTCAGGACGACGTTCAGGACGACGTTCAGGACGGCGTTCCGGACAGCGGTGCGGTCACGCGGCGCCGGGGGTCTTGCGGGTGGCCACGTTGATGCGGTTCCAGGCGTTGATGGTGCAGCAGACCGAGATCAGCTGCGCCAGCTCGGCCTCCGCGAAGTGCGCGGCGGCCCGGGCGTACACCGCGTCCGAGACGCCGCCGTGGATCCGGGTGATCTCCTCGGCCAGCGCCAGGGCGGCCCGCTCGCGCTCGCTGTAGACCCCGGCCGGGGCCTCCTGCCAGACCGGCAGCAGGTAGATCCGCTCGTCGGTCTCGCCGGCCTTGCGGGCGTCCTTGACGTGCATGTCCAGGCAGTACGCGCAGCCGTTCAGCTGGGAGGTGCGCACCTGGACGAGCTCGACCAGGGCCGGGTCCAGGCCCTCGCGGGCGGCGGCGTCCAGGGCGATCATCGCGCGGAACACCTTGGGCGCGGTGCGGGCGTGGTCGAGGCGGGCGGGGGCCTCGGCGGCGTCGGTGGTCGGGGTGGTCCGGGCGCTCTCGTTCGTCGTCATGCCTATGACCCTAGGGGCGGAATGAACCTGTCCTCTGGGCCATTCAGGGCGCTGTTTCATGGGTCAATCCGGCGGGTCGGCAAGGGGTCCGCGGCAGTCCCGGCAACACGCCGGAGCGGCGTCGGCACTTCGCGTCCCGGCGCCCGGCGGCGGATACTGCCAGTACGCCAGCCGGGCCCGTGAAGGCCTCCGAACAGTGAGGACGGATGCCATGCCGCAGGAACAGCACGAGGAATACCTGATCGAGGAGACCGCCGAGACCGTCGAGACCGACGAGAAGGCACCCGAGGGCGACACCTACGACGAGGTGGCCGAACGCCGGGCCCTCGGAGCGGATCCGGCGACCAACGTCGCGGACGTCGTGGAACAGACCCGGCCGGTCCGGCACGACGAGGAGGAGTACCGGGAGTAGCCGACGGGCGGGCGACGGGACCGGCTGCGGGCCCGCAGCCCCCGCCCCCGCCCCGCCCCCACCCCGGGCTCGCTGCCACCCGGACCGGCCGTCCCGGTTCAGAGGGCCCGGCGGCGTTGCAGCCAGACGAAGGCCGCCCAGCCCGGCAGCACCGGCAGGATCAGCGTCAGCAGGCGGTACAGCGCCACCGAGGCCAGTGCGCCGCCCTGTTCCATCGAGGCGGTCTGCTGGAGCAGCGTGAGCAGCATCCCGTCCACCGCGCCGGCCCCGCCCGGGGTCGGCGCCGCGCTGCCCACCGCGTTGCCCACCAGGAACACCACCGCGACCGCGGCGAAGGACGGCTCCGGGCCGATCGCCCGGGCACAGCAGTACAGGCAGGCGATCAGGCAGATCGACACCAGCAGCTGCCCGGTCACGCCCACCGCCAGCCGGGTCGGGCTGCGCAGCAGGTCCAGCAGCCGCGGCAGCACCTCGGCCGTCAGCGGCCGCAGCCGCGTCGCCAGCCACCGCCGCGCCACCGGGATCGCCGACACCACCGCCAGCAGCGCCGCCGCCCCCGCCAGCCCGGCGACCACCGCGGGCAGCGCGTCCAGCTCGGAGCCTCCCGGCTCGAAGCCCAGCAGGTAGACGAAGGCCCCCAGCTGCAGCAGGTGCAGCACCAGGCCGATCAGCGTCCCCACGCCGACGCTGGACAGCGCCTGCGCGGTGGGGATGCCCGCCCGCTGCAACAGGCGGGTGTTCAGCGCGACCCCGCCGACGCCGCCGGGCGACACCAGCTTCACGAACGACCCGGCCACCTGCGCCAGCACCGCGTTGCGGAAGTTCAGCCGCTCCGGCACGAAACCGACGAAGCCCATCGCCGCCGCGACGTGGCTCGTCGCCGCCGCCACCAGCGCCAGCAGCAGCCACCAGGGATCGGCGTCCGCCAGCGCGGAGACCGGATTGTCCTCCGCCGCGAACAGCTGCGGGATCAGCAGCCAGCCGGCCACCACGCCGCCCACGACGATCAGCAGGGTCCGCGGCCGCAGCCGCTCCAGCCGCACCGGGCGGCCCACCACCTGCGGGCGGGTGCGCAGGACCTCCGCGCGGATCTCGTCGAGGAGGCCGCCGGGGGCGGGGGAGTCGTGCGGGGTCCCCGGCTCGGGGGTGGTGGCGGCTCCGGTGCCACCGGTGGGCGCGCCCACGTCACCGGCTGCTGCGCCGTGGCTGCCGCTCGCCGGGGCGGCGGCTCGGGCGGTGGTGCGTTTGGCGTGCTGCCTGAGGGCGCGGCGGGTGGTGTGGGTGAGGGCGATGGGCTGGAGCAGCGGGAGGGCGGCGTCGATCGGGTCGGGGCCGAGGACGGCGGTGGCCGTGCGGACCGAACGGGCGGCGCCGGCGCGCAGGGCGAGGGTGGTGAGGAGCTGGGCGAGGTCGCAGCACAGGACGAGTTCGGTGGCGGCGATGTCGCCGTCGGCGAAGTCGACCAGGTGCACGGCGCCGGAGCCGTCGATCAGCAGGGAGGAGGGGACGAGGGCGCGGTGGGCGATCTCGCGGCGCTGGAGCAGGGCGAACTGTCGCCAGGCGTCGGTGAGCAGCTCGTCGGTGATCTCCTCGTCGGTGAGTTCGTCGAGGGTGCGTCCGGCCAGCCGCTCGTACGCGATGAGGGCGGTGTCCTGGCCGATGCCCGCGGTGGCGGCGATGCGGCGGGTGCGGACGCCGGCCGCGAGGGCCGCGTACGTGACCAGGGCCTCGTGCTCCAGGCCGGTGCGCGGGGAGCGCAGGACGCGCGGGTCGGGGGCGGTGCGCAGGCGCAGCCGGCGCCAGGCGCGCTGGACGGCGGCGGCGGTGACGGCCTGCCGGTCGAGGAGCTGGACGTCGAGGTCGGGGCGGTCGTCGGCCTGCCGGACCCGGTAGCGGTCGGGGCCGGCCGGCCGGGCCTCGACCGGGCGCAGGCCGCTGTCGCGCAGGGCGCGCAGGACCTCGCCGGGCCGGGGGCAGGGGTCGGGGGTGCCGACCGCGTACAGGGTGCCGTGGGCGCCGGTCCAGCCGATCAGCAGCCCGAGCAGGAGCGCGGTGGGGGTGGCGTACCCGCCGGTCAGCCCGGCCAGGCCGGAGAGGGCGAGGACGGTCCACGGCAGGCGGCGTTCCCGGCTGCCGGAGGCGGTCATGAAGGCGAGGGCCGGCGCGAGGTAGCCGTAGACGGACTCGGTGTGCCCGAGCCCGCCGCTGCCGGGCAGCGGCTGGGTGAGCGCGGAGAGCAGTGAGGGCGGGGCGAGGCCGTCGGCCCAGAGGTCCAGTCCGAGTGTGGCGCCGTACGCCAGGACGGCGGCGAGCAGCCCGTCGGAGACCTGCTGGAGGGCGCGTCGCCGGTCGGGGCCCAGCAGCCGGCGGACGGCGAGGCCGACCGGGAGCAGCAGGACGGCGGCGGTGGTGAGACCGCCGGCCAGTCCGGCCAGCGGGCGCGGCACCAGGGAGGCCGCCTCGGCGACGTCGGCGGCGATGCCACCGGTGGTGGCGCGGGCGTAGTCGGCGAGCAGCAGGGTGAGGGCGATGGCGAACAGGCCGCCGAGCAGCCGGATCAGGGCGACGGGCTGCCGGACCCGGTCGGTGGCGGGCAGCGGACGGGCCCGGAACCGGCCGGGGCCGGCCTGCTCGGGTATCAGGGCGGGGGCCGTTCCGGGGCTGCCGTCGGTCGGTACCCCGGTGCCGTCGGCGGACACTCCGGTGCCGTCGGCCGATGACCCGGTGCCGTCGCCGCTGCTGCCGCTGTCGGTGCCGGCGCCACTTCTGCCGCCGGTGTCCCGCGTCCGCGTGCCGCGTTTCCGTTGTGCGGGCGCACCGCCGGGGTCGGCCCCGCCGGTGTCGCCGTTCGTTCTCCCCGTCACGATCGCCACGGATGGCATGCTCCCATGCCGCCCGCGGGCGAGGGGCGGGGATTCGGCAGTGCCGGGACGACGCGGCCCTACGCCTGCCGGGTCGGCAGGACGACCAGGTGGCGCAGGTTGACGTGCCGGGGGCGGCTCACGGTGTAGGCGATGAGGTCGGCGACGTCCTCGGCCGCGAGCGCCGGGATGGCGGTGAACATGCCGCCGAGCTGTTCGCGCAGCACCGGGTTGTCGATGTGCCCGGCGAGTTCGGTGTCGGTCAGTCCGGGCTCGATCGCGCTGACCCGGACGTCGCGCGGGCCGAACTCGCTGCGCAGGGCGGCGGACAGCTGGGTGAGCGCGGCCTTGGTGGCCCCGTACACCGCGTAGTCGGGGAAGACCACGTGCGAGGCGATCGAGGAGACGTTGACCAGGTCGGCGGTGCGGCCCTCGGCGGCGGCCGCGGTGAGGTCGGAGCCGAAAGCGCGGACGATCCGCAGCGCGCCGGTGAGGTTGGTGTCGACCATGCGGGTCCACTCGTCGATCCGGCCGTCGGCGAGGGGGTTGGGCAGCATCACCCCGGCGTTGTTGACCACCAGGTCGACCGGGCCGTAGGCGTCGTGGACGGTCTTCGCGGCGGCGTCCACCGAGGCCTGGTCGGTGATGTCGGTGGTGACGGCCAGCGCCCGTCCGCCCGCGGCGGCTATCTCGGCGGCGAGGGCGTCCAGCCGCTCGGTGCGGCGGGCGAGCAGGGCGACCCGGGCGCCGGATGCGGCGAGCAGGCGGGCGGTGGCGGCGCCCATGCCGCTGGCGGCTCCGGTGACGACGGCGGTGCGGTCGGCGGTGCGGGCGGCGGCGGAGGGGTGGCTCATCGGGGGCTCCAGAGGTTCGGTCGGGCCGGTGCCGACCACTCTGCGCGGGCTACGAGCGGTTACCCAGGGTTGCGCTTTTCCCGGGAACTCCCTTCCTGGGACGGCCCTTCCTGGGACGGGCGAACCCGGGAACGGCAGTGCCACCCTTGGGGCGCCCGTCCGTGGCCGCCCTGAGCGGGCGTTCCGTGCCGGGGCGGCATAGCCTTTCAGTCATGAGCGCCTGCGAAGACCTCGCTCTGGCCCCTCAGAACATCGAGCCCCGGCCGCCCGCCGACGGCTGCGCCGACTGCCTGGAGCAGGGCCGCCGGGACTGGGTGCACCTGCGGATCTGCCTGGACTGCGGCCACATCGGCTGCTGCGACTTCTCTCCGCAACGGCACGCCACCGCGCACTTCCACAACACCTCCCACCCGGTGATCCGCTCCTACGAGCCGGGAGAGGACTGGCGTTGGTGCTTCGTCCACGAGGTCATGGGCTGAGCCGGTCACGCGTCTGACGGGCCCGCGTACCGGCGCTCGCGCAGGCTCCCGCGGACGTCTCCCGGGTGTGGCGCCCGCACATCCCTTCCGCACTGGCACGGACCTGCGATCCGGATAAAATCCGGACATAAAGCCCGTTCGGCCCCACCGGCCGGCACCCGTCCGGCCGGTGGCCGACGAAGGGAGGCCGACGATGACCAAGCGAACGCCCGGCAGCACCGCCAAGCTCCGCCAGGGCACCCAGGAACTGCTGGAACGCCGGGGCATGGCGAGCCCGCCCGCCCGGTTCGCGCCGATGCCGAGCGCCGGCGCGATGTCCTACGCCGCCGCCGGGCACGGTGCCGGCGAATCGTTCCGGCACGGTGGAAGGGACGCGCCGGGCACGACGATGCACGCCGCCCCGGCGATGCACGCCGAGCTCAAGGGGCACCGGCACCGTGGCGCGGAGAAGCACTCCGCCCACTGAGCCGCACCGCACCGGACCGTGCCGCGGTGCACTGCACCGCACAGCGGCCGGAGCGCTCCTGGCGCATCGTCAGACGTTCCCCGTCCCCCCGCGGCGGCCGGTCGGCGACGGCTTCGGCCCGTTCCCGCAGGGCTGTTGCGCCTGAGCGCGGTCGGCACGGTCGTTGTCAGTGGTGTGCGCTACGTTCGTCCCGTTCACCAGGGCACAGGCACCGGTGCAGGTACGGGGCAGGACGACGGGGGCGGGGCGCACGATGACCGACGTGATCACGGAGGAGCCGGTCGAGCTCCAGTTGGAGCGGTACCGCACCGAGTTGACCGGTTACTGCTACCGCATGCTCGGCTCGGTCTTCGAGGCGGAGGACGCGGTGCAGGAGACCATGGTCCGCGCCTGGCGCGGGCACCGGGGTTTCGAGGGGCGGGCCGCGCTGCGCTCCTGGCTGTACCGAATAGCCACCAACGTCTGCCTGGACGCGCTGAACGGCCGCAACGGCCGGGCCCGGCCGATGGACCTGGCCGGGCCGGTCACGGTGGCCGCGGCGCACGACACCCGGCTCCCCGAGGTGACGTGGATCGGTCCGGCGCCGGACGGCCGGGTGCTGCCCGAGACGGGGGACCCGGCCGAGGTGGCCGTCCAGCGCGAGTCGGTGAAGCTGGCCTTCGTCGCGGTGCTGCAGCGCCTCGCGCCCCGGCAGCGGGCGGTGCTGATCCTGCGCGAGGTGCTCGGCTGGAAGGCCGCCGAGGTGGCCGAACTGCTCGGCGTCACGGTGGCCTCGGTCAACAGCGCGCTGCAGCGGGCCCGGGCGGTGCTCGCCGTCGACGCCTCGGCGGCCCGGCCGGCCCCCGAGCTGGACGAGGGCCGGCGCGCGCTGCTGGACGGCTACGTCCGCGCTTTCGAGGCGTACGACATGGACGGTCTCGCCGCGCTGCTGCACGAGGACGTCACGCTCAACATGCCGCCGTTCTCGATGTGGCTGCGCGGGCGGGACGAACTCCGGGCGTGGATGCTGGGCCCCGGTCACGGCTGCCGCGGTTCCCGGCTGCTCCCGGTGACGGCCAACGGAGGCCCGGCCTTCGGCCAGTACCGGCCGAGTCCGGCGGGCGGGTACGAGCCGTGGGCGCTGATCGTGCCGGAGACGTCAGAGGGGCGGATCACCGGCTTCACCAACTTCCTGGACACCGACGTGCTCTTCCCGCTCTTCGGCCTCTCGCCCCGACTGGAGGCCGATCCGGTCGCGGAGTCCGCCGCCGAAGCCGTCGAGCCCGCCGAGCCCGTCGAGCCCGCCGTGGACTCCGTCGCCGAGTAGCTCCGCGAAGGCCGGGGGGTCGGCCGCGCCCGGCAGCAGCGCCGACAGGCCGCTGAACGCCAGCAGTTCGCGCAGCGGGCCGCCGGCGTTCAGCAGCACCACGGCCACTCCGTGCCGGGCGGCGGCCAGCCGCAGCCGGGCGAGCGCGTCGACGACGGCCAGGTCGGGGGCGGTCAGCGCGCCCAGGTCGCAGGTCAGTACGGGGCGTTCCGGTTCGGCTTCCACGGTATTCATGCCGGATAGGACCGCCGGGGCGGCCTCGACTCATCGGTCGTCGGCTGGTGGCAGAGTGGGGGCGACCGAACCCGCCCCGTCCCAGGAGGAGCACCGTGACGGCTGAGCCGTTGAAGTCCCGCGAGGAATGGCTGGTCTCCCTGCCCCGGATCTACGCGGCGGCGGGGTGCCTGCTGCGGGACGGGTCCGGCCGGATCCTGATCGTGAAGGCCGGGTACCGCGAGCACTGGCAGTTCCCGGGCGGCACGATCGACCTCGGCGAGGGCCCGGTGGAGTGCGCCGAGCGGGAGCTGCAGGAGGAGACCGGCCTCGTCCGGCGGGCGGGCGAGCTGCTGGCCATCTCCTGGACCCACGCCTCGGCCGAACTCGACCACCCCGCCCAGCACTTCATGTTCGACTTCGGTGACGTCCCGGACGGCACCCCCGTGACCGTCCCGGCCGGCGAGCTGGACGACTACCGCTGGGCGTCGGTCGAGGACGCCCTGGAGCTGCTCGGCCCGGCCCGGTCGGCCCGGCTGCGGGCGGCGCTGGAGGCGGCCGAGGACGGCCGGGTGCGGATCGTCACCACCCACGTCTCCGGGTTCTGAGCGCACGTGCCCCGTCCCGGGCGGGAGTTCCGTCCGGGACAGGGCACGGGGCCTCACCGCTGCGGCTCGGCCTCCGCGTCCCGGGCGGCGGCGACGATGGCGGCGATCGCCTCCGAGACGAAGGCCTCGGCGGCGGGCTTGTCCACCTTCAGTCCGGCCAGCACGCCCTGGCCGTTCTCCAGCTCCAGCAGGGCGAGCAGGAGGTGCTCGGTGCCGACGTAGTTGTGCCCGAGCTTGAGCGCCTCGCGGAAGGTCAGTTCCAGCGCCTTCTTGCTCTCGGCGTCGAACGGGATCAGTGCCGGCAGGTCGTCGGCGGCGGCCGGCAGGGCGGCGGCGGCCACCGCCCGCAGGGCCTCCGGGGTGACGCCCTGGGCGGTGAGCGCCTTCATGCCGATGCCTTCGGGCTCGGCGAGCAGGCCGAGCACCAGGTGCGCCGTGGTGATCTCGGCGTTGCCCGCCTTGCGGGCCTCCTCCTGGGAGGCCACCACGACGCTGCGGGCCCGGGGCGTGAACCTGCTGAAGCCCTGACTGGGGTCGAGGTCGTTCGGGGCGCCCGGATCCTTGGGCACGAAGCGCTTCTGGGCGGCCTGCTTGCTGACGCCCATGCTGCGGCCGATGTCGGTCCAGGAGGCGCCGGAGCGGCGGGCCTGGTCGACGAAGTGGCCGATGAGGTGGTCGGCGAGTTCGCCGAGGTGGTCGGCGGCGATGACCGCGTCGGAGAGCTGGTCGAGCGCGTCGGTGTGGACCTTCTTGATCGCGGCGATCAGGTCGTCGAGGCGCAGCGGAGTGCTGTTGGGAACAACGGGATTCTCCATGCGTCAACCGTAGGTTGTCGATCCGGGGATCGTCAACCATCGGTTGACGATGGTTTGCGGAAGTCTTCCCGGGCGTCCCGGGGAACCCTTTCGGAGCCCCGGCGGCTTCGGGGGCCCGCGCTACGCGGCGGGCAGCAGCCGCTCCCGGACGGCGGCGATCCGCTCGGGCGCGACACCCGCCGCGAGCAGGTAACCGACCGGGTCGAAGTCGTCGAGCGCGGCCGCCAGGGCGTCCTCCGCGGTGGTCCCGGCCTCGGCGAGCACCGCGTCGATCCGGCGGTACGGGTCCGGCAGGCCCAGCATCCCGTACAGCGGACGGACGTTGGGGCCGCTCATCAGGTAGTCCTCGGCGATCGCGGCCCGGTCGACCCCGGCCAGGGCGAGCAGCAGCAGGACGGCCAGGCCGGTGCGGTCGCGGCCGGCGCCGCAGTGCACGACCACGCCGCCGGGGCGGGCGTCGGCGAGCGCGGAGACCAGCGCGGCGGCGGCGTGCGGGCAGTGGTCCAGGTAGGGGCGGAGCGCGAGCGGGGTGCCGTCCAGTCGTCCGTGGGCCTCCCACCAGGCGGGGCCGGCCAGTTCGTCCAGCGGGACGCGGACCAGCTCGACGTCCTCGGGGAGCGGGAGGAGCGGCTTGTACTCCTCGGCGTTGCGCAGGTCGACCACGGTACGGACGCCGTGGTCGAGGAGGGCGTCCCAGCCCTCGGCGGTGAGGCGGTCCAGGTTGTCCGCCCGGACCATCGCGCCGTGGGCGGTGGGCCGGCCGGAGGCGGTGGGCAGGCCGCCCAGGTCGCGGACGTTCAGGCAGCCGTCCCAGACGAGCGTGCGGTCCTCGGTGCTGCTCGGCGCGTGCGTCGTCCGGTACATGGGGGTCCCCGTTTTCCTCGGCGGGGGTCCCGTTACCCCCTCGTTATGAACGACTCCCGGGGGATCCGGATGGTTCCTCGCCGTTCGAGCCCCTGGAACCGGCTGTTCAGGGAGGTGTTCAGGGAAGTGTTCGGGGGCGGCTGTTCAGGGAACCGGGCGTTCGGGAAAGCGGCGGGCCGTCTGCTCAGGCGGCGGTCGGGGCCTCGGCCTCGGCGCGGACCAGCCGCTCCATCGGCTCGACCGCGATCTGGCCCAGCATCGAACCGGCCACGATCGCGCCGATCAGGACGACGGTGGACAGCCAGGCCATGGTCGACACCGGCAGGGTGAAGGCGCCGACCACCCGGGCCGCGCACTCGGTCAGCAGCGCGGTGCCCCAGATGCCCGAGAACAGCCGCTCGTGGCGGCGGAAGGCCCGCGCTCCGGCCGCCCGGCCCTCGACCAGCCGCTGCCAGGCGGCCGCGCGCTCCGGCCGGCCCTTGGTGAGGAAGGGCATCAGCATCGGAGTCATCACCGGTCGGCCGACCAGCGCGGAGACCAGGATCGCCAGTGCCACGGTGCCGCTCAGCCCGCCGTCCTTGGCGATCATCAGGCGGGCGTCGCCGGTGACGAAGGTCAGCGCCAGGCCCGCCAGGTTGACGGTCAGCATCAGGGCGGCCCACAGGTTGAGCCTGCGCTCGACCAGCAGGCCGAGGACGGTCCGGGCGGCCGGGAAGGCACTGCTCCAGGCCAGTGCGGCGAACTCGCTCAGGCCGAGGGTCGAGTGCAGCAGGTAGTAGCCGGCCAGCGGGGCGGCCACGTCGAGGGCCAGCGGGCGGAGCCCGGAGACCAGCGGGTTGGGGGCCTTGGCGTGGGTGGCGGCGCCGGTGGCGGCGGACGTGGCCGGGGTGGTGCCGGTGTGGGCGACGGTGCTGGTGACGGCGGCGGCACTGACGGTCTGGCTCACGGTGGGTTCCTCCCCGGCTGGTGGCCGCGGGCCGCTGCCCGCGTCGTGCCTCCAGTCTTTCCGTCCGACCCTCCGTCAGCGCAGTGCCGTCCGTTGCGTCATCCGCGTGACGGTTGTCATGGTGCGCGCCGTGACACCGCCTCCGACCTGCGGATTTCCTACCCCTCGTCGGGGAAGGTCCACAGTGCGCGGCCCAGGGTGTCCAGGCAGCGGACGGTGCCGAAGCGCTCGTCGCCGGCGGACAGGAAGCCCTGCGCGACACCCGCCAGAACGGTCCGGGCGACGCCGTCGCCGCGGGTCCAGGCGCCGGTCAGCACCAGCGCCTCGTCGGTCAGCTCGGCGCGCTGCACCCGGGCCACCGCCGCGGTCAGCAGCGCGGCGTTGACCGCCTCCAGCTCGGCGGGCAGGAGGTAGGTCTCCCCGGCGGGGGTGCGGTCCGCCTCGGCCCGGCGCCGCAGCTCCGGCAGGCCGTAACGGTGCACGGCGGCGACCGCGTCGTCCAGCGGGAGCTGCCAGCGCGGCCCGGGCAGCACCTCCCACCAGACGTCCTCGCCGACCGGCAGCACCTCGCCGATCCGGGCCCGCCAGGTCTCGACGCCGTACCGGGTGCGCGGGTCGGGCCGGTGGCCGGGGAGGGCCGCGACGCTCCAGTCGGTGCGGCGGACCACGCTGAGCTCGAAGGTGAAGGGCACCCGGTCGGCGGCGGGGCGCTCGACCAGGCCGAGCAGCAGCCAGTGGGTCTCGTCCGGCAGGCTGAAGGTCCGGCGCCACCCGATGAGGCCCAGGGCGCGCAGGGCGGGTGCGAGGTGCTCGCGCAGGCCCTTCGCATGGAGCTTGTGGAGCCCGTGGAGCTCGTGGGCGGTCGTCATCGCGGTCTTTCCCTGCTGGTCGTGGTGTCGGACGGGTGCGCCGGGTGCGGTGCGCCGGGCCCGGCGCCGGTGGTGGTCCCCGTCAGTGCTGGTCCCCAGCGGCACGGCTCAAACCAGGCAGGGTCGTGCGACCGGGGCCCGCACGGGTCGTGCGTGCGCCCTCGGACACGGCGGTATCCCGGCGGCGGGCCGGGTGCGTCGGCGGACCCCGTGTCGGGGCGGGCCGTCGGCCCGGACTGCTTCGCCCACCGACAACGTAGGCCGGACGGGCCCGTCCGGGCCGTGGGCGAACGACAGCAGTCCTCGGGACCTTGGCCCCGGCCGCGGGCGGTCGTTCGGCCGGAGCCGAAGTGTTCGCCCGAATGGCGCATCATGTGGCGGGTGCAGAGTGCAGAGCGCCCCGGAGCGGGCACCGACGGACCCGTCGGCCGGTCCGGACCAGTCCCACCCGCCGGCCCGCCGCCGGGCCCGGCCCCCGCTCCCCCCGACCTGACCGAGGCGGTCCGGGCCGCGCAGGCCGGGGACGAACAGGCGTTCCGGCTGCTGTTCCGGACCGTCCAGCCGGGCCTGCTGCGCTACCTGCGGGTGCTGGTCGGCGGCCGGCCGGAGGACGCGCAGGACGCCGAGGACATCGCCTCCGAGACCTGGCTGCAGATCGCCCGCGACCTGCGCGGCTTCTCCGGCGACGGGGACGGCTTCCGCGGCTGGGCCGCCACCGTCGCCCGCCACCGCGCCCTCGACCACCTGCGCGCCCGGCGCCGCCGTCCGGTCACCGACCTGCCGTTCGAGCAACTGGTCGAGCTGGCGGCGGGGGACGACACCGCGCGTGCGGCGCTGACCACGGTCGGCACCGCCGACGCGCTGGCCCTGATCTCCCGACTGCCGCGCGACCAGGCCGAGGCCGTGCTGCTGCGGGTGGTCATGGAGCTGGACGCGGAGAGCGCCGCCCGGGTGCTCGGCAAGCGGGCCGGCAGCGTCCGGATGGCCGCCCACCGGGGGCTGCGGCGGCTGGCCAAGCTGGTCGAGCCGCGCGCCTCCGGGGGCGGTATCCCGGCGGCCCGGGCCGGCGCGGCGACGGCCGGGGCCCAGGCCGGACCGGGCGCCGGGGCCGGGGGGAACGCCGCCGGGGCGGCGGCCGGAGTGAGCGGGGGCGAGGCCGTCGGGCGACCCGTGGGGAAACCCGCGGAAAAAAGTTCTCCGCAGGGTGTGACAGAACGCCGGGCCGCGACGCTGAAGGACATGAGATGAGCACCAACCGATCCCGTCGGATCGACCGTGATGCCGCCGAGCAACTGCTCGGTGGTGCCGTGGACGGCCCGTCGGCCGGGCAGGACGCCTCGCTCACCGGACCGGACGGCGGTCCCGGGCAACTCGCCCGGGTGCTCGCCGCGGCCGCCGCCCCCGCGACGGCCGGCGAACTGGCCGGGGAGGAGGCCGCCCTGGCCGCGTTCCGGGAGGCGAGTCTCACGCCCGACCCGACAGTGACCCCCGTCCGGAGACGATCGATGGCAACCGCGGTGCTGGCCAGGGCCTTCAGCACGAAGGCCACTGCCGTCGTGCTCGGCACCACCGCGCTGTGCGGTGTCGCCGTCGCCGCCGGCACCGGCAACCTGCCGCCCGCGCTGGGCGGCGGCCCGTCCGCGCCGGAGCACAGGCTCGCGGGCCGGGACGCTGCCACCGGCCCGGCGTCGGGCCCGGCGGTCGTCGGGTCGTCGGCGGGCGTGGCCCCGTTCGGTGCCGTGGCGTCCGGTTCCGCCCGTCCGTCCGGCAGCGCCTCCGCCGGACCGCAGGCGGTCGTCCCGTCCGGCCCCGCGACGCCCGGCACCCCCTCGCCCGAGGGGCGCGGTGGCCGTTCGGCCGTCCCGCCCGCGCTGCTCGGCCTCTGCACCGGCTTCGCCGACCGTACGGCCAAGGGCGACCGCCCGAGCCGACTGGCCGGCGAATCGCTGTACGGCCCGCTGGTCGCGGCGGCCGGTGGCGCGGACCGCGTGACGGACTACTGCCGGGCCGCGATCGACGACGAGGGCGGCGAGGACGGCGACCACCAGGGCGCCACCAGCCCGACGCGCGACCCCGGCCGCACCGGCAGCGGCAGCGGGGCGAACGCCGGATCCGGCAAGGGGAACACCGGCGGCGGCCGGACCGACGGAAACGGCAACAGCAACGGAAGCGGCAGCGGAAACGGGCGCGGCAACACCAGCGGCGGCAGCGACGGCGAGGGCACCGGCGGCGCCGGTACCAGGCCGGGCAAGTCCGGCGTGACCGCCCCGGCCGTCCCCAACGCGCAGGACGGCCGCCCGGACAAGCCCGACCGGACCGAGAACGAACAGTCGGCCGGGAGGTAGCCCCCAGGACTCGGGGTGGGCGGCGCGCGTCT